>DATKMQ010000117.1 GCA_035541755.1 Syntrophorhabdaceae bacterium | reverse complement strand
AAAGTACTTTGCTGGCAGGGGTTCATGAATCAGCTTGTTACCAGGAAACCTGTGCGAAAGATGGCCGATCTCAGGGGCATGAGGCTAAAGGTCGTGGGCGATGTTTCGAATGCTCTTAAAGAATTAGGAGTAGAAGGTATGTCCATATCGGCCGCTGAGACCTATGTTGGCCTGCAAAAAGGTATTCTAGATGGAGTGATTATTCCGGTCGAGGCGATTGAGTCTCTGAAATTTGCCGAGGTCGCAAAGTATGTCACACTGATCAATTTCTATAGCACCCATAGTGGCAGCAGGATGATGAACGTTGATAAATTTAACAGCTTGCCGCCTGATGTGAAAAAAGTACTGGACAACAATATCGAATACTATAGCCGCGAGACGGAAGCCGAATTCAATCGGCATAATCAGCACGCCATGGAAGAAGGAAAAAAACTCGGGGTCGAATTCATACCCATCTCAAAAGAAGAGATGGCCAAGTTCTACGCGCCGATGAAAGTGATAGCCGAAAAGGAAGCGCAGGGGCTAGACGCCAAGGGGCTACCGGGCACCAAGATACATAATGAGGCACAGCGGCTGATTCAGCAATACAGTAAGTAGGTTAGAGGATGAAGTAAGCTCTTGGTTTTTTTGAGATAATGAGCAAAGAGTTCTACAGTTAATTGGAACCCCATTTGTGAGCTAGAAATATCAATAAAGGAGTCTTCCAGCGGTTGGCGCTGCAGATAGAGGCATAGGAGTGAACGCTAATAAGAGACAGGAATCAATGGTTGGGCTACCTGTGCTCAGGGTAGCGCTTTATCGCAACTGTCCATGACTAAAGTCAGGAACGGAGGGAATCAATATGGAAAATCATCAAATGTTTATCGGTGGCAAATGGGTCGATTCTGTTTCCGGGGCGACCTTCGATGACCTGAATCCCTACACGGGCGCATTATATGCGCGGGTGGCAAAGGGGAACGTGGAGGATACTCGCCGTGTTATGGCTGCCGCATATGCGGCAAGAAGAGAGTGGGCTTCCACACCCCCGCTCGTACGCTCTCAGGTTCTCTATAAAGCCGCACAGATGCTCGAGGCCGACAGGCAGGGGTTTGCCGACGTGCTAATCCAGGAGGGTGGCAGCGCCTTCGGCAAGGCTATGTTCGAGATATCGCAAACGGTCGATCTCCTTGAGACTGCCGCGGCCGACAGCAAAAGAATCCTCGGGGAAACGTTTCATAACGATCCCGGCAAATTATCCATGACGATCCGCAGACCAAGAGGCACGGTGGTGGCAATTTCCCCGTGGAATTTTCCGCTGATCCTTTCCATGTACAAGGTGGCCTATTCGATCGCGACCGGCAACACGGTGGTGTTGAAACCGGCCAGCGAAACGCCGGTCATCGGGCTCAAGATCGGTGAACTTTTCGAGAAAGCCGGTCTTCCTGCAGGGGTACTGAACGTGATAACCGGACCAGGTAGCATCCTGGGCGATGCCTTAATCGACGACGATCGTTGTTCGTTTGTGACTATCACCGGTGAGACGGTGACCGGACGGCATGTGGCGCAAAGAGCGGCCGCGAAACTCAAGGAATACACGCTTGAGCTTGGTGGGAAGAACCCCCTTATTATCCTCGCCGACGCGGACATGGAATATGCCGTTAAATCAGCCGCCTTCAGTGCTTTTCTGCATCAGGGCGAGATATGCATGTCCGTGGACCGTGTTATTGTGGAGAAACCTATTGCGGAGGAGTTCTCCAAGAGACTCGCTGATCTCGCCTCTCATCTGCCTGTAGGCGATCCCTCTTTACCTACAACGTTCATCGGCCCGGTGATCAGCGATAACCAGGTTCAAAAGATCCATGCTCACGTCCAGGATGCCGTTGCAAAGGGCGCGAAACTTCTCACCGGAGGTACCCATGAAGGCAGGCTCTATAAGCCGACCGTGCTTTCGGCCATAACCCGTGAGATGCAAATCTATTACGAAGAGACGTTTGGCCCGGTCACATCCGTTATCCCTGTTAACGATGAAAAGCAGGCATTGGAGGTTGCGAACGATACAACCTACGGGCTTTCCGCCGGGGTCATAACCAAAGACCTCGAAAAGGCCATTTTTCTTGCTGAAGGTCTGGAAGCGGGCATGGTGCATGTGAATGATGGTTCGATCGATGCCGATGCGTGCACTCCCTTTGGCGGGTGCAAGTCGAGCGGTCAGGGACGTGAAGGCGGTCAATACTCCATTGAAGAGCTGACTGAGCTGAAGTGGGTTACTATACAGAAGAAAGGCAGAATGCTCCCCTTTTGACAGGGTCAAGGGCAAGGAGGACTAAATGAAAATCAAAGCTGCCGTGGTACGTGAAAAGTCTGGCCCCTTTGTGATTGAGGATGTGGAGCTTGATGATCCGAGAGAGAATGAAGTGCTGGTCAGAATCACGGGTTCAGGCCTCTGCCACACTGACCTTGTAGCTCGCGACCAGTATCTGCCGTTTCCGTTACCAGCAGTGCTCGGGCATGAGGGTTCGGGGGTTGTCGAGAAGATAGGGTCGCGTGTTCAGAAAGTCAAAGCCGGTGATCATGTGGTGCTGAGTTATCTCTCCTGCGGATGTTGTTCTTCATGCCTTAAGGGTCTTCCTACTTACTGTCTCAACTTCTTTCCTTCAAATTTCATGGGGAGCAGGCTCGACGGATCGGCTACCATGAAGAAGAAAGGCAAACCTATCCATGGCGCCTTCTTCGGGCAATCCTCCTTTGCGAGCCACGCCATTGCTTTGGAGCGAAACGTCGTGAAAGTGAAGCAGGACGTGTCGCTCGACAAACTGGGACCCCTTGGCTGCGGCGTCCAGACCGGCGCGGGCGGCGTGATGAATTCCCTGAAGGCCGAAGCCGGCTCGTCAATCGCCATCTTCGGCATGGGATCAGTGGGATTAAGCGCGGTGCTCGCGGCAGTTGTGGTGGGCTGTACTACGATTGTTGCCGTTGATTTCAACATGACCCGCCTAGCCCTGGCCAGAGAATTCGGCGCCACGCATATTATCGATCCGAGGAATGGAGATCCCGTGGAAGAGATAAGAACCATAACCGGGGGCGGCGCCAAGTACTCACTCGAGTGTACCGGAATTCCCGATGTGCTTTCCCAGGCACTCGATTGTCTGACCCTCACGGGTGTGTGCGGATTGATCGGGGTGGCGCCCTTCGGCAGCAGGGTGAGTCTCGACTGTCAGAACATTCTCAACGGGCGCGCCGTCAGGGGGATCGTGGAAGGGGATTCGATCCCTGATGTTTTCATCCCCACGCTCATCGATCTGTACACGCAAAGCCGTTTCCCTTTCGATCGGATGATCACGTTCTATAACCTCGATCAGATTAATCAGGCGGCTGAAGACTCAGAAAAAGGTAAGACACTAAAGGCAGTTCTCCGCCCATAAACTCCCGTTGTTTTTTGACAGCGGCTTTGGGCGTGATGGTTGATGTGATTAATGATGACAAACCGGGACGCAGATCGTGATGGCATGTGAGAATAGAAGTGAAAAGCGAGCAGGATGAAATGGCAAAGAGACTGTCCTTAATGTTAGGCACGAATTTATCCGGATGTTGCCAGGCAAGAGAACCAAAAAATCAAATCCGAGGAGGAGCAAAAATGAGAATAGGAGCAAAAGGGATTAGGACTATTGTAGTAGTGATGATGGTCATGGCGCTCGTTCTGATAAGCCGTGCCCCGGTGACTGCCGCAGACGTGATCGAGCTCTCGTATGCCTCGCCTTTTGGCCCTGACCATACGATGAGCGTGGCCGACAAGATCTGGATGACGAAGATTGAAAAGGATACGAACGGTCGTGTCAAGTTTAAACCTTACTGGAGTGGATCGCTCGTGGACATCAGGAATGGTTCCGATGAGATCAGGACCGGGGTTGCCGACGTTGGGTGGATTGCGCCGTCGTACGAGAAGGCCGGCTATGAGATCACCAAGGCCATGTACACCTTTTCCCACGGGGCGAATCAGGACATCGGCAGACGTGTTGTCATGGAGGTCATCGCAAAGTTCCCCGAAATTGAGAAAGAGTATGCGGGGCTCAAAGTCATGGCGTGGACCTCCGGCACCGACTATCAGCTTCTCACCAACAAGAAGGCCGTGAGAAAGCTGGACGATCTGAAAGGCATGCGGATCAAATGCGTGGGAGAGCTGATGGATGCGCTTAAAGATTTAGGCGCTGAGGGATTGGCAGCCCCCATGACCGAGGTATATATGTCCATGCAGAAAGGTGTATTGGACGGCGCTTTTGTCCCCCCGGAAACCCTCAAATCCATGAGTTTTGCGGAGGTGGGTAAGTACTATACCATATTTGACTACTACTATACGCACACCGGCACCAGGGCCATGAGCCTGAAAACGTGGAACAAGCTGCCGCCGGATATTCAAAAGATCTTTGAGAACAATATCGACTGGTATGGACGTGAACAGGACAAAACCCTCATGGACGCCCACAAGGTTGGATACGACTATGCAAAGAACTTCAAGATAGAAATCATTACCCTGCCCAAAGCCGACCTGGATAAGTTCTACAACGCGATAGTCAACACGGCCGTAAAGCAGGCGAAACTTCTGGATGCAAAAGGGATGCCCGGGACAAAGATTTACACCGAAATGCAGCGACTCATCAAGCTGTATAAGAAGTGAGGTTCCGACGACTATCTCGGGCAGTTGAAAAGCGCACTTATCATCCGTCCTAAAGGATGGTAAGTGCCTTCATGGAGAAAGGAGTATGAGATGAGGTTTGTAGAGAAGGTGATTAATGGCCTTGCGACGGGCGGCGGGGTGCTGGGTGCGATCGTAATGGCGATCGTTATGATCATCCTCGTTGCCGGCGTTGTTGCCAGGGCTTTCAATCATGTGCTTGCCGGTACGTATGATCTTGTTGAAACCTTAATAATAGTGACGTGCGCGTTTTCTTTTCTCTACTGCGAAAAAAAGGACCGCCACGCAAAGGCCGATATAGTCATTATGCGCCTTTCTCATCGCGTAAGGGCATGCTTTGAAGCGTTTACCACTTTTCTCAGTATCGTCGTATGGGTCGCCATCCTGTGGGCCGGCTGGGTTCTGCTTCTCGTGAAATGGGAGAGATCGGAGCAAACTGAGATCCTGAAAATTCCGATCACACCCTTTCGCGCATTATGGCTTCTTTCGGTGGTCTTTATGATTGTCTTTCTTGTCATCAAATTCCTTCACAAAATCAAAGCAGGGGGGTCGAAATGAGCCCTGTAATTATCGGCCTGCTTGGTTTTCTGGTGCTTTTTGCCCTGCTCGCATGCGGTATGCACATAGGATATACGCTCGCTTTCGTCGGACTTGTCGGTATGTGCGTGCTCTATCCCTTCCCCGCTGCAATGACGAAGATGGCTACTGTGCCTTTTGAGGTGATTGCAAACTATAATTTTGCCGTGCTGCCGCTCTTTCTGCTCATGGCCCAGGTTACGTTTATCTCGGGCTTCGGGGCTGATCTTTTCCGGTTTGCGTCAAAGCTCATCGGGCATCGCCGGGGCGGCCTTGCCATGGCGAGCATTTTCGGCGCCACGGGATTCGCCGCGTGCAGCGGTTCAAGCTTTGCCACGGCTGCAACCGTCGGTCTGGTTGCACTACCGGAAATGAAAAAGTACGGCTATGACCAGAGGCTTGCTGTGGGCGCAGTATGCGCGGGCGGCACGGTGGGCAGCCTTGTCCCGCCAAGCACCATGTTTATTGTCTACGCTATCCTCACGGGCACTTCCATCGGCAAACTCTTTGCCGCGAGTCTTATTCCTGCCCTGCTCACGATCCTTTCCTATCTGATTACGATCTGGTTGCTCTGTCTTAGAGATCCGAGGCTTGGTCCGCCCACGGACAGAATCTCGGCCAGGGAACGATTCAAGGCATTCGCGGAGTGCTGGGAGATTCTTCTCCTCGTGATCTTTGTTATCGGTGGAATGATCATCGGCTGGTTTACGCCGACAGAAGCGGGGGCCGTGGGTGCAGCGGGTTCGATCATGCTCGCGGCTATCAGGAGGCGATTGACGCTCAAGATGCTCGGCAAGGCCTTCATGGAAGCGATGACAGCTGCCGGTATGGTCATGGTTATTATGATGGGAGCTTTTGTCTTCAACTATTTCTGCGCAAAAACCGGTCTTCCTGACGCATGCGCCCAGTGGATTGCTTCGTTACACGTGAACCGCTGGATGGTTATGTCCGTTATCATCGTCATGTACTTTCTCATGGGCATGGTAATGGAGGCGCCTTCAATCCAGATTCTTACGCTGCCGGTCTTCTTCCCGATTCTTATTACCAATCTTAATTTCGATCCGGTCTGGTTCGGAGTGATCCAGGTGCGCATGCTCGAAATCACACTCATCACGCCTCCCCTTGGCATGGTTGCATACATTATTTCCGGACTGGAGAAAGACCTCTCTCTTACTACCGTGTTCAAGGGTGCGACGCCGTTTTTGCTTATGGAACTCGTGACCATGCCTCTGTTCATGTTTGTGCCGGCTATAACAACATGGTTACCGACTCTGCTCTCAAGAGTTTGAAGTGGCGGTAGAAAGACTAAAGGCGTAGAGAGTTTTGAAATGATCTATCCTGATAAACTAACAACAAGGAGCATTAACATGAGTAAACGCATTGATATGATGAGAGAACGACTGGTAACGGACAAGAACCCGATATGCATTGAAAAATTCAAGGTCATCCTGGAAACCGAGGCAGAAAATGCGTACGAGATGCCTGTGTACCGTCGCGGCAAGACTTTGGCCAATTTCCTGGACAGGGTGCCCATTTTTATCATGGACGGCGAATTGATCGTTGGGAACACAGCGAGTAAACCCTTCGGCCTGGAGATGGATGTGGGTTTCAGCATCTGGAACAAGTTTGAGCTCGACGCCTTGAAGGAGGATGGGTTCAAGCTGGAAGCCAAAGACGAAGCTGAGTTGCTCGCTTTGTTTGAACGATATCCGCAATTCGGCTGTACGAGCGGTATGAACCGGATCATGCTTGGACACCATCATATGGAGCCCTATTACCGTTCCGGTATGACGCTCCCGCCATGGAGAGATAGCGGTGTGAGCGGGGGGACGGCAAGTTCCGGTTTAGGACTTGGACCAGGCTGGTTGCTCGTATGCCCTGATTACAATCTTCCCGTGAACAAAGGACTGAATGCCATGATCGAGGAGTGTGAAGAGGAACTGCAATTACTCCGTTTCTTTGACACTGACTCTTACGAGAAATCGGTGTCGCTTCAGGCCATGAAGATGTGTCTCGAAGCACTGGTAAGGTTTGCCGGTCGCTTTGCCGCGCTCGCTCGTCAGATGGCTGAACAGGAGAAGGACGGCGAGCGTAAGAAGGAACTGTTGGAGATAGCAGAGACCTGCCGCAGGGTGCCTGCGTATCCCGCCAGGACATTCAAAGAGGCGCTGCAGACGGTCTGGTTTATTTTCCTTGTGACCAGTCCGTCTCCCACCACCTGCATCGGACGTTTTGATCAGTATATGTATCCCTTCTACAAGGCGGACATCGAAGCGGGACGCATCACGGATGAGGAGGTGCTCGAATACCTTGAGTGCTTCAGGCTCAAGGTTATGGAGATAAGCAACATATCGGGCAAAGAGGTCCGCAAAAGAGGGGTTGGCAGGGCACGGTGGTACAATATGACGATCGGCGGGGTAAAATCGGATGGGAGCGATGCGACCAATGAACTGAGCTACCTCGTGCTCGAGGCTCTCATGCGATGCCCCACCACGCACCACACAATTACCATGCGAGTTGCTGAATCTACGCCGGAATCTTTGATTCTCAAAGGTATTGAAGCGCAGGCCAGAGGCTTGAGCATGCCCGCATTCATCGGTGACCCGTCGTACATCAACTTTTTCACCACCTACGGGGTGTCGTTGGAACACGCCCGTGACTATGTGATCACCGGGTGCTTGGACGCGAACCTGCCCGGCAGGTCCCGGGCCATAACAATAGGAATGTTTATTACGCCTTTGATGTTGGAATTCTTCCTTAACGATGGCGTGGACAGAAAGACAGGACTTCAGGTCGGTAACAAGGTGGGTGACCTTGATAGGTTCAAGACTTACGATGAATTTTATGCCGCCTTCATTCAAGAATTCACCAATTATATGTCTATGGGCGCCGAACGTAACAACGCGGAGGCCATGTCCTACGGATATTCCCTGCCGAATCCCCTTATGTCAGCCCTCATGGTAGACGGTATCAAAATAGGCCTCGATGTTTACAAACGTCCTTATGAGCTGCAAAACAATAATTTGATGAATCCCGTGGGTATGGTGAATCTCGGCAACTCGCTCTTCGCCATCAAGAAGCTCGTGTACGAAGCTAAAGTTGTTACCCTCTCCGAGTTCAAGCGTGCTCTGGACGCCAATTGGGTTGGATATGAGGACTTGCATAAGAAATGCCTCAAGCTTCCTAAATACGGAAACGATATTCCGGAGGTGGATGGCGTGGTAGGCGGGGTCTATGATCACTGGGCGAGAATCGCAAATGCGTTACCCGCGGCATATGGCGGCACCCAGAAGCCTACCGCCATATCGGTTACCTCACATCAGCCCGGGGGTGCGATAACAGCGGCCACCCCGGATGGACGCTGCTCAGGAGATATCCTTGCTGACGGGTGCGCTTCCCCTGCATCGGGAACCGATACCAATGGTCCGCTCGCTGTGTTCAAGAGCGCCCTTAATATTCCGCAGGATGGATTTGCCGCCATGCTGCTCAACATGAAGTTCCACCCATCGGCGCTTAAGACCGAAGAGGACAAGAAGAAGCTTGCCTCGGCCATGAAGGCATACTTCTTTAATGGCGGCAAACAGGTCCAGTTCAATGTGGTGGACTCTGAAGCCTTACGAGAGGCCCAGAGAACGCCAGATGAACATAAAGACATCATGGTACGCGTAGCGGGATTCAGTGCATACTTTGTGCATCTCACAAAAGAGATACAGAATGAGGTTATCGATCGGACGGTTCACAACTTGTGAGCTTTTGAGAAGAGTAAGACCATAGGCGCGTTGTTAAGGGCAGAGGGCTTTGAGCGGCCATTAACCGGAGAGCCGGCGGCAACGAGGATTTGCCTCAAGGCGATGCAATGGGGTATACTCCTTTCTGTTTTGTAAGATGATCGACAGGTGTGAATATTGTCTATCATGCGTCAAATCATCTTTGACGCATGATGAACCATCACATAAAGCATCAAATTCAGTGAGCATGAAAAAACTATCTGCCGGCGAAACGAATCATTATAGGTGGTGGGTGCTGGTCACGGTTTCCATTGTGAGCTTCACCGTGTCTCTGGACAACAGTATACTTGCAGCCTGTCTTCCGCGCCTGGCCCAGGTTTTTCACACAGACCCGCTTACCATAGGATGGCTCACCATAGCGTTTCTCATCACGAGCCAGAGTCTCATGCTTTCCCTCTCGAGAATAGGCGATGCGAGAGGACGTAAAATGGTCTACATGGTCAGTCTGGCCCTCTATACACTGGGGCTCGCGTGCTGTTCCCTGTCGCAGGGTATCGGTCAGCTTATAGCGGCGCGCGCCATGCAAGGCATCGGGGCGGCAACGATCTTTTCGCTGAGTATGGCGATCGGTGTGGCCGTTTTTCCCGCAGAAGAACGCGGCAGGACTCTCGGCATATTGGCGAGCGTCTATTCTGTCGGGCTCGTGGCCGGTCCTGTGTTTGGTGGGTTCCTCCTCGATCTTATCGGCTGGCGTGCTGTATTCTATTCCCGAATACCCATTGCGTTATGTGGACTGGCCATGACATGGATGATCATTAAAGAACAGAAGAGTGAAGATGCGCACTTTAGGTTCGACGCGCACGGCACCATAGGTCTTTTCGGTTTGCTCTCGTGTCTCACCCTTTGCCTCACGTTCGGGAGCAAGCGGGGGTTCGGAACCACCTCGGTACTCGTCTTAGCTATTCTGTCCGTGCTTTTTGTTTTCTACTTTTTGCGTGCCGAGATGAGGGCGGAGCAGCCCGTTATCGATATTAAAATCTTTAGAGAGCGGCTGTTTGCGGCGGCCACGCTCACCAATATGGTCTACGCGGTGAGCTCTTCCATGGCAATCTTTCTTATTCCTTTTTTTCTCATGGAAGGGCTAAGATCATCGGGTTCCCTGGTGGGCGTGTTCATGGGACTGATGGCCGCGCCTGTCGTGCTTATTGCGCCGGTGAGCGGGAAGTTGTCCGACAAGATAGGATCGAGATTTCTGTCCGCGCTTGGTGTATTCATCAATTGTGTGGGGCTCTTCTATTTAAGCCGCATGGGTGCGGGCTGCACGCTCATCGCCCTTGGGGTGGGAGTTATCCTTGTGGGAAGTGGTATGGGAATCTTTCAACCCCCTAACAACAGCCTTATCGTCGGCTCGGTCCCTGCCCATATGCTCGGGACCGCTTCTGCTGTTGCTTTGACGGCAAGGCAAATAGGGGTTTCGCTGGGGATCACCATAGCGGGAGCGGTCTTCACCGGTAATCAGGCATATCAGGCTACGCGCCTCATGGAAAAAGGCTTTGATGTGTTGTCAGCAAAAATACTGGGTGTCACAGCCAGCTTCAGTGAGGCCCTTATACTGGGCGCCGCTATCGGCGTTATCGGCATCTTCACGAGCCTCGTCCGAAAATCCCGATCATAAAATAGCAGATTGATATGAGGAATAACAATGGAGTCGAGTATAGAAGAGCGTCCCCAGGGGGAATCGAAACGCCTTAGAGCGCTGACTGTCCTTATTCTACAAGTCGGATAGAAGCGAAATAGAAGCGAATAGTTTACCAAGGCCATGCCTGCTTCAATCGGCAGGGATGACGAACAAGTTTTCTTCCTCCTACCATTAATTCCTGTATAACTGTCATGTAAGCAGGTAAGATGTGCCCCAAGAAAGGCAGGGGGACTTAGTACTTCCTGGGTCGCCGAACCCTTATTTTCAGTCTGTCCCCTGCCTCTTGGAGCCATAATA
>DATKMQ010000116.1 GCA_035541755.1 Syntrophorhabdaceae bacterium | reverse complement strand
TTAAGCAACTGAATATTTTGTAACCCCGACACCGCAGCCCCGTCAAAATAACAAGCCTTTAGTTACAATAGATTCCGTTTTCTTGCCGTAAAATGCCACACATGGACACGGACATTGATCCGGCGACAAAGGAGGGCAAATGGCAGAGACACGGAAAATCAATCTTCTCGATATTTATCTTTCCTCTTTCCTCTCACTACACGGTATAGAACCAGCGCTCGAACTCAAAAGCGGCAAAGTGGTCTTCACCTTTGAAGCAGACGATCAGGTGTATCGGCTGATGAATCTCTTCAATGGTAATGTTGATGTTCCGGTGGCCGACTTTGTGACTACCGTGAAAACCCTTCGTGGAAAAATGCTCTCCGCGAAGGAAACAAGAAATGGAAATGGGGAATGGTATGGACAATCCTTTATCCGATAAAACTCGCACTCTTTTCGAAAAACCAATTTTTGATACCTTCTTCAACCCTGGCGAGGTTGTAGAAATCCGTGTGCCTCATTTTAAGGGCCGCATAAACGGCGAAAATGTCCGAGGCGCGATATCGGGCTATTTCGATGACCATGGCGCTTTCTGCGAAGCCGCAAAGACACTGGACGGACAATCTCACGATGGTATCTATTTCACGTTACAAGTAATTGATCGGCGGCTGTTAGCGAGGGCCTTTAATAGAATGAAGGCGGGTATTTTGACAACCTCTGACAATAATGTCCTTGCCTATCGCCGGCTTCCTATCGACCTTGATCCTGTGAGACCTTCGGGCATTTCCTCAAGCGATACCGAGCTAAAAGAAGCCCTTGACCTCAGAGAGACGGTGTCTTGCTGGATTGCCGATAATCTTCCCTTTCCTAAACCTGTCAAAGCCATGTCAGGTAACGGCGGGCATTTGCTTTATGGATTGCCAGACCTGCCAGTCAACAAAGAGAATCAAGACTTTATAAAGAATACCCTTGAGGGACTCGCACAGCGATTCAATACGGACAAGGTAAAGATTGACACTACCGTATTTAATCCGGCGCGTATATGGAAGCTCTACGGAACGAAGGCGTGTAAAGGCGATGAACTACCCGCCAATCAACACAGGGACGGCAGACCCCATAGGATGGCCTATATTGAAGACCTGGGGGGTAAGTAATGGAAACCATAAGCCGAGAAGCATTGGAACGCGCACAGAGCATTTTAGGCACAAATGAACAGGATACACGGGCCAAGAGGAAGAATGGTTTTGATGTTGAAGCATACCTGAAGCATTACGGGGTTGAGGTTGTAAAGGTAAAACAGAATGGAAGCTCGACCCTATACTGTCTCAAAGAATGTGTCTTTGACCCGGCGCATACATCGAATGAGTCTGCCATAGGGATTACCTCAGAGGGAAAGGAATTCTATCAATGCTTTCATGAATCCTGTAAAGATCACAGGTGGAGGGATGCGCGGGAACGGATAAGCGGGGCAGATTCGCTGAAACCGTTCATGTCTACGATACTGTCCAATAGTCCGTATATATATACACCGGACAGAAAGGACAATAAGACAACGAAGGACTATCAAGGGTTTACAGAGGGGGGTATTCAAAACCCACTGGACAGTAACAAGCCGTCTTTCGACCCTCTTGCCGTCCTGAAAAAAGGTTCCGACCTCATGGCCCTGGACATTAAGGTTGAATGGCTTGTTGCTAACCTGATACCGAAACAGAGCATTACCCTTCTTCATGGTCGGGGCGGTATCGGAAAGACATGGGTTACCTTGACGCTCGCTCATGCGGTATCAAAGGGAATACTCTTCATGGGATTAGAGACCTTTCAATGTCCGGTGGTCTATGTTGATTACGAAAACTCTCTCCCTGTCCTTGTGGAAAGGGTGAAGAAGATAGAGGCTGCCGATGTCCTCTACTGGCACAACACGAATGAAATGAGACCGCCCAAGATTGACGCAAGAGAATGGGAACTATACAAGACCCTGCCCGTGGGCCTTCTCATCTATGACACCCTCAGAGCTTCACAGACAAAAGACGAAAACGACTCGCGGCAAATGGCAGACGTAATGACCCGGTTAAAGGAACTCAGAGACGTGGGTTTTACGATCCTGCTTCTCCATCATACGCCCAAAGGAAACGACCAGACGTACAAGGGGAGTACCGCTATTCTTGACCTTGCCGACCACGTCTTGAGCTTGCATAAGGTGAGAAAAGGCAGCCTCGAAGAAACGGACGATGAGGACAGCGAAAATGTCTATTACCGTTTCGGAACAAAGCACAAGACCCGGTATGAACCTTTTCATATCTTCCTTGAGTTTCAGAAGGAACATGGCTTTGTCGTAGCACCCGACCCGGACACTGAGGAACTCGAAGAGATATACGACCTTCTCAGGGAAGAAAGGGAACCCCTAAAGCAATCACGGTTCTATGATCTTGTCAAAACAAAACTTGGTATAAGCTCGAAAGGGAAGGCAATAAGACTCTTCAACAAGGGGATCGGAAAATATTGGGAAACGAAGCGCACCGAAGGAAGGGGCCGGGCGGTTCTTTATTGTCCTATTGTCCAACCACATATAGATAAGGACAGTAAGACAGAGTCCAAAAGCGATAAGACAAAACCCTCTGAAACCACATTGCGCAGCGTTGATAACACTGCATTGTCTGACTGTCCAGCCGGTATTAAGACAGAAAGGACAGAGACAGGGAATGATGTCTTTGTCCGGGAGACCGAAACAGACATTCCCAAAGTGAAAGGTGAACCATGGACCTTCTGAAGATCCTCAAACCTATCCGTATGAATAGCAAGATAGTACAACCGGGACAGATGGTGAAGGTCATCGATGAACAGACGTTGATTGACCGTGGAATCGCCCGAAGACTTACAGAGGATGACGCACAAGCGATTTTGCACGAGTACGTGCAATGTGCGGAGAGCCTCTTCTCCGAGATACCACAGAGAAACACAATATCATTCGGTGAACACAAGACCATTCACCAAGGAAGATTATTGCAGGAACGATTAACCATGACGGTTAAATAACCATGCTTCGGAGGTTAAGAGTTATGCGAGCAAAGATAATTGACGATGACAGGTTGTTAGCGATGCACAAGGAGGGGAAGTCACAAAAGGAAATTGCAGCATTCTTCAACGTGTCTCCCGTGGCAGTATGTAAAAGGCTCAAGAGATTACTACCCTCACCGGAATCAGTCCTTGATAAGTATGATCTTACCAAGAAGGAAAGAGCTTTCGTGATGGCAAAATCACAGGGAAAGACAAACACGGAGGCAGCACTTGAAAGCTATGAGGTGACATCGAGAAGAAGCGCGAAGGTGATCGGCTCACAACTTATGGGCAGTCCTACCGTCAATGTGGCCATTGATGAACTTATGGATCATCACGGGCTTACAAAAAGCTACCGGGTGTTGAAATTGAAACAACATATCGACAACAGAGACCCTAATGTCAGTCTGAAAGCATTGGATCAGACATTCAAGCTTGATGGTTCCTACAAGCCTGAAGATGAGGGCCACCGTGACACGTTGATTATCATAAATTCCATTGCGGAGCTACAAAGACAAAGGCACAAGGAAGATGGTGACCGAGAGGTTATAGAGATTGAACCAAATTAACCTTGTTACGGCGGGGGCGGTTTACATTGCCCATGTATGGCCATATAGACCCCCGGCACCCCCCAAGGGCCGAGTCTTTGAACCTGAAGACGTTCAGATGATCGTATCGGCTGTCAAAACAGGATCGACCCTTCGACAATGTAGGGCCGGGCATAATACGGGCATACACCTTCACGGACTCACCAATACCAATGCTTTCCAAAGGCGCGTTGGATACAGAATCCCCTGTTCTGACCGTATTCTATCGGGCATATGATGCGTAAGGCTGAGCAAAGACCGCAGAAAAGGCTGTACAGCTTACAGGATACCGCCATGTATCTTGGTAGGTCTTTGAACTCTGTTCGGCAAATGTTATGGGACGGTAAGCTTCCTCATATCCGAGATGGCAAAAGAATTTTCATCGATGTCAGAGACCTTGACCAATGGATAAACCAAAACAAACAAACTCTTACTTATTAGCTACAGATATGACTTATCGGCCACAGAACAAAAATTACTTATTATGATGCACATCATGTAAGGAGTGAATACAGTGCCGTATCCTATAATTCTTCTTACCTCCGGGAACGCAACTCAATCATTTCCATCCCCCCCAACGATTGACCCGGAGGTATTCTCTTATAACAGAGCAATGCAAATAAATATTATGAAAATAAACTTGACTAAGCGAATCGCTTATCTTATACTTAATTAAGATGAAGCCCCAAGACCTTATAGAATGGCGCAATCGTAACGGATATACACAGGTTCAACTTGCTGAAGCACTCGGTGTTCATCCCATGACGGTGAGCAAATGGGAAAGAAGCGTTCACCGGAAAGAAATACCATCATTCCTGCATCTTGCCCTTGATGCATTGGAGTGTAAGAACAAGGAGGTGAAGAAAGGCAAAGGGACACGGAAAAAGAAAACGAAAAGGGAGGTGTAAACAATGGGTTCGATCTATAAGCAGAACAACGGCAAGACATGGACTATCAAATATTACCGCAACGGAAAGCCCTATCGGGAATGTGTTCATTCAGAGAAGATTAGCGATGCCGAGAGACTCTTGAAGCTCAGAGAGGGGCAGATCATGCAGGGGCAGTTTGTGGGTCTGAAAGCTGAAAGAACCCTCTTTGATGAACTCGCAAAGGATTTGATCGTTGACTATCAGATCAATGCACGAAAGTCTCTTATAAGAGCCGAAAGAAGCGTAGGCCATCTAAAGAAATACTTCGAGGGGCACAGAGCGAACGATATCAGCACAGACAAGATAAAGAACTATATCGCTGTAAGGCAGGAAGAAGGTGCTGAAAATGCTACCATCAACAGAGAGCTTTCGGCATTGAAAAGGATGTTTACACTTGCGGTAAGGCATACACCGAGAAAGGTCAATCAAATACCATATATTCCTATGCTCGAAGAAAGGAACACAAGGACAGGCTTTTTTGAGGTTACGGATTATTTGAGGCTGAAAGATGCTTTACCGGACTATCTGAAACCCGTTCTTGTCATGGGATACCATACGGGCATGAGGAAAGAAGAAATCTTATCCTTGACCTGGAAACAAGTGAACATCTTCGATAAGAAGATAACCCTCGATGCGGGAACGACAAAGAATGATGAACAGCGGGTAATTTATCTTTCCGGTGAACTGTATGAAACAATCCTGAATCAGCAGAAAGTCAGAGACCAGGGATACCCCCAATGTCCCTTTGTATTCTTCTGTAAGGGCCATAGAATAGTTGATTTTCGTAAGGCCTGGATTAAGGCCTTTGACGATGCAGGAATCGAATTAAAGCTATTCCATGACCTCAGAAGAAGCGCTGTAAGAAATATGGTCAATTGCGGCATACCGGAAAAAACAGCAATGAAGATATCAGGACATAAAACAAGATCAGTATTTGACCGCTACAACATAGTCAATGAAGAGAACCTGAAGGATGCCAGCGAAAGACTTTCAATGCAGTTTGAGCAGCACAAAGACATAATAGCTCAGAATGGTCTTAATTCAGGCATAATTTCTATTTCTGGTTATAGGGGATAGACGGTGAAAAGCGATAAATCCTTGATAATCCAAGAAAGAAGAAATGCCGAGGAGCGGAATTGAACCACTGACACGGGGATTTTCAGTCCCCTGCTCTACCGACTGAGCTACCTCGGCATTTGATGCTTATTTAAAACATAATCATTTGGCCTCTGTCAATACTTTCATGGCAACGAAGACAAACAAGACAAACCCTTTGACAGATAATAATCCCATGTGTTAACACATATATTCTATGCGGGACGCCCTGACAAAACCGTTCAAAGGAATTCTTTACAACAAACAGAAGGTCAGTGACGTCTCTTCCGTGGTATGTCCGCCCTACGACGTGATCTCGCAGGTCGAGCCCTACTATAAAAAGCACAATCTGAATGCCATACGCCTCGAGCTGCCTCAGGCCGCCCCTCCCTTGAACCAGTATGAGACCGCCCGGCGTACCATGGACGAGTGGCTGAAAGAAGGTGTCTTGTCGCGTGATGCAAGCGAGGCAGTCTATGTGTATGAGCAGGAATTTGAGCTGGAGAATCAGCCGTTTCTCAGAAGGGGTTTTATCGCCCTCCACAAACTCGATAAAGAACGCATACTGACGCATGAAGAAACCAGAAAGAAGGCCAAGGCAGATCGCGAGCAGCTGATCGGCACGTTGAAAACATATACGAGTCTCATCTTTGGCCTCTACGAGGACAAAGATCTTGCGATCGAGAATATCCTCGCCGGTCCTCTCAAAGAGAAGATCTACGACTTCGTGGATGAGCAGTCGATCCGTAACCGGTTCTACAGAATGACTGACAACGATGCGGTTACGGCGCTTAGTGCCATGATGGGTGAGAAGAAGATTTACATAGCGGATGGACACCACAGACTTGATGTGTCGTACAGGCTCGGTGTCCCCTACGTGCCCCTTTATCTGACCAACATGTACTCACAGGGTATTGTAATCCTCCCGTATCACCGGATCGTCAAGTTCGAAAAAGAGCGTCCCCTGGGTGAAATGCTCAGCCTCCTCTCGGACTACTTTGATGTTGCGCCTCATCCATACAAAGACAGGGGTTCTGTGAAGCAGGCCCTCACAGCCGTTGAGAAGTCCTCCAGGCTTTCCTTCGTGCTTTATTCCAAAGATGATGCCAACAACCTCTACATTGTAACCCAAAACAAGCCCATACCTTCTTACGAAGCCCTGGACGTACGTCGCTCCCTCAAGAGATTGAAAGTCAATGCGATCCACGCCGGGGTAATCAAAGACCTTTTGAAAATAAAAGACGAAGAGATTTCCTTCACCCAGGACCATTACGAAACAGTCGATTCTGTTCGTGAAGGAGCCCTGGACCTTGCATTCTTTCTTCCCCCCACGAGTGTCGAAGAGGTCAAGGACATAGCGGACAACAGCCTCTACATGCCGCCAAAATCGACCTTCTTCTATCCTAAGATACTCACCGGTCTTGTTTTTTATCAGTATGCGTGATGCGGTCGGGAATTCGGAAACGCTCGATATCCTCTGCGATGAGCAGTTAAAGCTGATTCAAAAGGCAGATGGTTATCGTTTCTCCGTCGACGCATTTCTTCTCGCCAACTTTATCACCCTGAAGAAACGAGAAAGATTGTTGGATATTGGCACCGGGTGTGGTATCATACCTATCTATCTCGCGAAGAAAGGTTATACGAACTACATGCTCGGTGTGGAAATTCAGCAAGACCTCTTTGATCTGGCCGTAAGGAACAAGGCCTTGAACCAAGTGGGCGATCGCGTGCAATTCTTGAGAGGGGATATCAGAAAAGAGGTCCGCGAACTGAAGAACAGACCCTTTCACATCGTTGTTTCCAATCCGCCTTATACAAAGAAAGGTTCGGGAAGGACAAGTCCGGGGCACTCTCGATATGTGGCCCGTTACGAATCGCACCTTGATCTTGTCGGGCTTTTGTCTGCAGCGTCATCACTTCTTAACCCAAAGGGCCGCTTTTATGTCATATACCCGACAAAAAGACTGGCTGAGCTCATATCTCAAGCGCAATCGAAGAGGCTCGCGCTCAAACGCCTGCGGCTTGTGTATCCCAAGAAAGACGCGGAAGCCAACCTGTTCCTTGCCGAGTTTGTGAAAGAGGGCGGCGTGGGCGTCTTGGTGGAAAAACCGCTTATTGTACACGAGAACGGTCAAAACACCGAAGAAGTGAGAAAATACTACGCGTTAAAAGGTTGATCATGGCTGATTTTATCAAACTTGTGGAGAGGGATTTAAAGAAACTGGAGCTTTCCATCGACAAACTCATGACCACCAGAATCGGATTTATCAAAGAAATCGTAAACTACATCATGAAGTCAGGTGGTAAGCGGGTGAGGCCGATCCTCGTTATCCTTTGCTCAAAATTGTGCGGGTACAGGGGAGAGAAGTATATTCCTTTCGCTGCCATCATAGAATTTATCCATACCGCCACACTGCTTCATGATGACGTGGTAGACAACGCGAGGACCAGGAGGGGTTTTTCCACGGTAAATACGGTCTGGGGCAACGAGCCGAGTGTGCTCGTTGGAGATTTCCTCTATTCCAAGTCCTTTGAGCTCATGTCCCGTGAGGGAAACAACGAGATCCTGAAAACCATTTCTCACGCCACCACAGCCCTGTCCGAAGGCGAGATACTGGAGATCGTCAAAACAGCCGACATCAACACCACAGAAAAAGACTATTTCGAAATCATCGGAAATAAGACTGCAATTCTTTTCTCCGCCGCATGTGAGATAGGGGCGATCCTCGGTAATGTCACAAAAGGGCAGAGGGATGCGTTGAAGAATTTCGGATATAAGCTCGGTATAGCATTTCAATTGAGGGACGACATCCTCGACTATACGTCATACGACGATGTCCTGGGCAAACACGTGGGCACAGACTTAAAAGAAGGCAAGCTGACCCTCCCTCTGATATGGGCCTTAAAGTCAGCCGGAGAAAAAGAACGAAAGGCAGTGGAAGGAATCCTCAAGAGAGAGACCATCTCGCAGAGGGATTTCGAGCGTATCATCAAGCTCATCCGAAAATACGACGGCATTGGCTACACTTCAGTGGCCACGGAGAGATACCTGGCGGACGCGAAGAGACATCTTTCCCAATTCCCTGCCTCTCAATATAAAGACGCCCTGCAGTCCCTTGCCGATTATATGTTCAAACGGGAAAAATAGAAACGTATTTTGAAGAATTAAGAGGCTTCGGAGCCGTACGTCGCTTAAAGGCACGGCGGACTTAAGGCTTACTCACCACCCGTATAGATGGTAGATGGCCCTTACCTAAAGAATTTCACCCTTGGGTATGACCACTATCCCCTCCTCGGATACATAAAATCTTTCCCTGTCTTTTTCGGGGTCATACCCTATTTTCATCCCGTCGGGAATTCTCACGCCCTTGTCGATGATAGCCTTTCTTACCTTTGCTCTCATCCCTATGACCACGTTATGGAAGAGTATGGACTCACGCACCTCGGCGTAACTGTTCACCCGGACCCCAGGGGAGAGTATCGATTGGATTATTTTGCCGCCGCTTATGATGACACCACTGCAGATGATCGAATCGAGTGCCATTCCCGCCCTGCCCCTTTCCTCATCGGCAAACACGGTCTTGGCCGGCGGATATTGACCTTCGTAAGTCCTGATGGGCCAGTTCCTGTCATAAAGGTTAAAGACGGGGCTCACGGAAGCCAGGTCCATATTTGCCTTCCAATACGCATCTATGGTGCCGATATCCCTCCAGTAGCTCGCATCTCTTTCCGCACTTGCCGCACCGTGCCTGTATACGAATACCCGATGCTCCGGGTACATCGAGGGTATAATGTCTTTTCCGAAATCATGAGATGAGTCGTTTTTCGCGTCTTTGTTCAACATTTCGATTAAGACATTTCTGTTGAACACATATATGCCCATGGAAACGAAGGCCCTCTCAGGCTTACCGGCCACAGGATGCGGGTTCTGGGGCTTTTCTTCAAAGCCAATTACCCTCCCGTCTGCCTCTGCCTGTATAACGCCAAACCGCGAGGCCTCGTCGATGCTCGTCTCGACGGCCGAAATAGTGAGATCAGCCTTCTTGCTCCGGTGATATCTGATGAAATGACTGTAATCCATCTTGTAGATATGATCGCCTGAGAGGATCACCACGTAATCGGCGTCGAGCTGTTCAAGGTGGAACAGATTCTGATATACCGCATCGGCCGTCCCCCTGTACCACTCCTCTCCGACCCTCATCTCAGGAGAGAGGTGCGAGACGAACTCACCCAATTCCGGGTTAAGGATGCTCCACGCATCCCTTGTATGCTCTATAAGCGAATGTGACTTGTACTGGGGAAGAACAAAGATCTGACGTATGCCCGAATTGACACAATTACTCAGGGTGAAATCGATGACACGATATTTCCCCCCGAAGGGAACCGCAGGTTTGGCCCTGTCTTTTGTAAGGGGGTGCAACCGGACGCCGATGCCCCCGGCAAGCACAAAAGCCATAGCGTTATGTATGATTCTCGATTTCATGCCCTAATATAATACATTATCGGCAAATGGGTGCAAAGAATAATATGGGAGCCTCTCACGCCCTGAGTTAGCCGCAACCGGATTGAGCGTCGCCTGAACCACGAGGCGTCTTATCAGCAAATCCCTCGCCCAATATCCGGCAGCCCGCCATTATCCCGAACCACTTCTTTCTTACTTCCCTCAACGATGATGGTAAATTCCCCCTTGACCCAGTCTTCGGGCAAGGATTCGAGGATGGCATCTATGCTACCTCTCACAGTCTTCTCGTGGACCTTGGTCATCTCTTTGAAGATCACAGCCTGCCTGTTGCCAAAAACTTCGCGAATAGTCTCAAGCGTCCCCTTAATCCTTCTCGGCGATTCGTAGAACACCATTGGATACGGTAATGCGACGAGTTCTTTCAATATCTTCTTCTGTTTACCTTTTTTCTGCGGCATAAAGCCAAAGAACAAGAATCGATCCGCAAATAGACCCGAAATGGAAACCGCTCCCACGGCCGCCGAGGGGCCAGGCACCGCTTTCACCTCGACGCCCTCTTCGTAGCAGGCCCTGACAACATAATTTCCGGGGTCTGACACGCCGGGCGTGCCGGCGCTCGTTATCAAGGCGCATCGTGCGCCCTTTCTTAACCGCTGCGCGATCTGGCTAGCTTTTCGTTCCTCATTGTAGCTGTTGATCGATACTATCGATTTTCTGATTGCAAGATGATTGAGGAGTTTCAATGCCCGGGCGCTGCTTTCAGCCACAACGAAATCGACCTCTCCCAAGACCTCTATAGCCCGAAGAGTAATGTCCTTCAAATTCCCTATAGGGGTGGCAACTACATAAAGAATTCCGTTTAAATCCATACGGCTAAAGCTTAGTACACCGCAAATCACTTGACAAGTACAAAAAAAGTTTAGAGAATAAGCCATGATGCTGAGAATGCTTCTATGCTGTTTTATGCTTTTTCTCTACCCCTGTCTCGGGCATACGGCCGTATATGGTTACGTGGATGAGAACGGCACCTATCATTTTACCAATATGATTCCCGTGGGCAAGAAATTCCGCGTCGTTATCTCAGACGCGATCAAATCGATCGTGGCAAAAAGTATCGAGAACACGAGTTATGATGATCTTATTTCGCAACATGCCGCAACGAACGGCGTGGACCCCCTGCTCGTGAAAGCCGTGATGAAGGCCGAGTCTAACTTCAATCCCCGGGCGGTGTCTCACAAAGGAGCGCAGGGGCTCATGCAACTCATGCCTGACACGGCGCGGCTCATGCAGGTTGACGATCCCTTCGATCCCGAGGATAACATCAAGGGAGGCACGAAGTACCTGAGGTATCTCGATGAGATCTTCGCAGGCAACCTGGAGCTGATGCTCGCTGCCTACAATGCCGGTCCGAAAAGGGTAATCGACAACAACATGAACGTTCCGCCGTACG
This sequence comes from Syntrophorhabdaceae bacterium, assembly GCA_035541755.1. Classification (NCBI taxonomy): domain Bacteria; kingdom Pseudomonadati; phylum Thermodesulfobacteriota; class Syntrophorhabdia; order Syntrophorhabdales; family Syntrophorhabdaceae; species Syntrophorhabdaceae bacterium. The sequence goes on along the minus strand of DATKMQ010000116.1, from coordinate 26,388 downwards.
AAGAAACGAAATCATACATACAGAGGGTTAAGACCTATTATCACAAATTGAAAAATCCGCATGAAAGCTAAAGATGAAAAACTGCCTCTCTGGACGCTTCCGAACAGATTGAGCATCGTCAGAATTCTGTTTATACCGTTCATCATCATATGCATGGAAAAGGGCTTTCTTTTCCTTGCCTTTCTCCTTTTCATCATTGCGGGTATCACGGACGGCCTCGACGGCTTCATGGCGAGAAAATTGAGTATGACCACCAAGTTCGGTCTCTATCTCGACCCTATCGCCGATAAACTCCTCGTTTCATCGGTCCTCATCACCCTCACCTATCAACACCTGGTGCCCCTCTGGGTGACCATCGTCCTCGTTTGCAGGGAATTCATTATCAACGGTCTCAGGGCCTTTTATGCGATGGAAGGCATAACCATCTATCCCTCGTTTTCCGGCAAGCTCAAAACTATGCTCCAGATCATTGGCATAGCCTGTGTGCTCTTCAACACCGGGAACAATTTCTTTATCAGCGATGCCGTTCTCGACCAGATCGGGCTCTATATCCTTTACGCCGCGCTCTTTTTCAGCATTTTTTCCGCCTGGAACTATATCGCGGCGATTTTCAAACCAAATCCACAAGACGGTAACTGATAGGCCGCAGGGCCGTACAACGTAACTCTCTGCCGGAAGTTGACCACGAGGCTCTGTCACATCTTACGTGCGCGCGCAGATTTTTGTGATAATGAATGTCCCGTCTATGGGTTACGAGCGCATATTCCGCACTGCATGCAGGCGCTCTCTGTCCCGTCGTTCTGATAGAGACCGCAGGAACCCATCGCACTCTCGACAAGCACCTTTCTCTCTCCAGGTTCTTTTACATAAACATGATCCACAGGGACTTTTCCAAGCCCCCTGGGAATATCGAGGGCATATTGGGGCATTGCAAGGCCTGAAGCCTGCCCCCTCAAGGTTCTCATGATCTCGACGCCTCTCGCGATCTGCACCTTGAAATGGGACGTACCCGGCGCCTCATCAAGCTGAAAAAGATAGTAAGGCTTGATACCCGCCGCAACGAGCATACTGAAGAGCTTCAGAAGGACGTGGGGACAATCATTGACGTTTCGCAGAAGAACTGTCTGGCTCACGAGCATGTTGCCGCTTTGTCGCAGTTTTTTCGCAATTTCCAGAAACTCAGATGTCACTTCTCTCGGATGATTGATGTGAATGACAATCCAGAGCGGGGCGTACCTCTTTACCTCTCTGATATGGGCTTTTGTGAACCCCTGAGGAAACACAACCGGTAGCCTGGTGCTCACACGGATGATCTTGATCTTTTCCATACGGCGCAGGGCGGCGAGAATAAGCCCCAATTCCTCGGGGGCCAGCACAAAAGGATCGCCGCCGGAGAGGATGATCTCGCCTATCTTTTCGTCTTTCTCGATATACTCGAGAGAATCTCTTCGGTAAATTTGCGGGTCCCAGTCGCCTCCTACCATTCTCTTCCTGTTACAGAATCTGCAGTACATGGCGCATCGCGAACTCACGAGAAAGACAGCCCGGTTCGGATGTCTCCTGATGAGCGCCGGCGTCACCGAGTACGACTCTTCGGACAACGGGTCTTCACTTCCGCCTCGTTTTAGTTCCTCAAACGACGGTACGGCTTGTCTACGTATGGGACAGCCGGGATTATCCCTCTCCATGAGGTTGAGATAGTGCAGGGGGATCCGCATCGGATGAATGCGAGCGGGCGCATCCAGTGCTCTTTTTGTCTTTGCGTCTAGCGGGATATAACGCGGAAGGTCTTCTGAAGTTTGTAGAAAAAAAGGGAGGGTAGCTGGTGTACCCTCCTTGTCTGTCAACAAATTACGGGTTGGGGACGAAATGAGCCCTTCTGTTCTTTGCCCAGGCCTCTTCGTTATGTCCCGGGTCCAGAGGCTTTTCTTTCCCATAGCTTACCGTTTCAATGTATTTCCCATCAATGCCAAGATTGACGAGGAAATTCTTGGTTGAATCCGCCCTCTTTTGACCGAGGACAAGGTTGTACTCTACTGTTCCTCTCTCATCGCAATGCCCTTCGATTCTCATTCTCTTTCCTGCATTGGCTTTAAACCACGGGGCATCCGCTCTGAGGATAGCTGCGTCCTTTTCTCTGATGTTATATTTATCGAAATCAAAGTTGATATCGTTTAGTGCTATGCCGGGTACGGCGGTCGCCGAAGGGGTTTCCTTTACAACTGGAGCAACAGGCTTTGCTTCGGGGGCGACAGCTTGAGCCTGTTCCGGAGCCTTGGGGGGCGCGGCTTCGCCTCTCATCTGCTGCTGGAAACATCCGCAGCCGCTCATTGATATTGCGACGAGGACAACTAGCATTACAAAACCGAGTGATCTTGTTTTCATATCTTTCCCCTTCCTTCGTTGGTTAGGGTATATCCCTCTCAAGAGGGATATACCCTATATACACAGAACTACTTTTTGGCTGGTGCCGGGGCTGGTGCCGGGGCTGGCGCGGGCGCGGTTTTGTCCGGTGCCGGTGCCGTTGCCTGATCCTTTGCCGGCGCTGCTGGCGGCTGTGTATCAGCCGGTTTTGCTTCTTCCTTCGGTGCCGGCGGTGGCGGTGGAGCCTCCTTCTGGCAGCCCATTAAAGAAAAACCTGCAAGAAATGTAATAGCTAATAATAACGCAACAAGCTTCTTCATCTACTTTCACCTCCTTTCGTGATTAATCTTTACTTTATTCAATACATATATAACATCAAAGACCATATGTAAATCAAAATTTTTCAATTACCACATCTTTTTTTATCGCTTCGATTTCATCTCTCGTGCACAGGCCATGCCCGGCGCTAAGTGCTGAGGCCGTACCGGCCGCCACGCCAAGGGTCAGCGCGTCCTCGAATGAGTGCCCGCTACTTAGGCCGAAGACTACACCCGCCACAAGGGAATCGCCCGCCCCGAAAGAGCTTCGCACCCGTATTTTCGGTGGCGCTACATGAAAATTACCTTCATCGGAGATGCCCACAGCCCCTTTTGCCCCCATAGAAACAACCGTGTATTTGACCTTATCGGCGTAAGGCCGGGCATGTTCGATAATCTCCTCCACCCCGGTCAGATTTTCTCCCACGAGCCTGCCAAATTCGTGGATATTCGGTTTTATGAGGTAGGGACCCGCATCGGTGCCTCTTACGAGCGCCTCCATATCCGCGTCGAGAACCACCTTCACGTCTTTCTCTTTGAGCGTGGCAATGACCTCTGCGTAGAAACTATCACTCACACCCTGAGGTATGGGTCCGCTAAGCACAACAAAGCTCCCCGCGGGTATTTCCCGGATTTTCCCGAGAAGCCGATCGGCCTCGATCTCGCTCACGATGGGCCATGGCGTACCGAGGAGGGTTTCAATCTTCTTTTTTTTCTGAAAAATGATGATATGGGCCCTTGTCTCATCATGTATTCTCGTAAAGTCACACAGCGTGGCTTCGTCAATGAGCCGCCCGACAAGTTCAAGGCCATTGTAGCCGCCGGCAAGGCCTAGAGCGGTCGATTCTCCGCCCAATTCTTTGATAACCCTGCAGACGTCGATGCCTTTTCCCCCGGCATATCTTCTCTCGCCGGCAATTTCATTCACATCGTCGTAGACGAGTTCACCGACTTCAACGATTCTGTCAAGGAAGGGGCTGAGCGTCACCGTGTACAGCATGGAGGTCTCTCGATTTTACTCAATATCACGTGAAATGGCCACAATATTTCCCAAATTCCTCTATGATCTTTTGCGGATTCAGAGGAATTTCCTGCTGGTTCTTATTCTTCATGTCCCTCAGGACGATAATCTCCTTATCTATCTCTTCATCGCCTAAGATGAGCACGTAGCCGGCCCCCATGCTGTCCGCATACCTCATCTGTGATTTCAACGATTTCATCTCATAGGAATGGTGCAGTGTGACCCCGTGATCGGCAAACGCCTTCAAAATAGGAATCAAATGACTCTTCGCTTTTTCGCCCACATAAGCAAAAAAACACGAGGGCAACCCAAATTGCGTTTGAAAATCGATGAGCATGGCAAGCCTTTCTATACCGAACGCAAAACCGATGCCAGGCGTTTGAGGACCGCCCATCTCTTCCACCAGATTATCGTATCTGCCGCCTGCAACAAAGGCCTTCTGGGCGCCAAGTTTCTCGGAGCTCACTTCGAAGACGGTCTTTGTGTAATAATCGAGGCCTCTCACGAGTCTCTTGTTAACCTCCACGCCAACGCCGAAGTCGCTCATGTGGCTAAGAAATGTATCGAAGTGTCCTCTGCAGTCCGTACAGAGGTGATCGAACAGAAGGGGTGACTCACCTGTCACTTCTATGCATTCCTTGTTCTTGCAATCGAAAATCCTGAGCGGGTTTCTTTCAAGGCGTCTCAGACAATCTTCACAGAGTCCATCTTTCTTCGTCTCAAAATAGGCCGTGAGCGCAGCCCTGAAGGGTTCCCTGCACTGCCTGCATCCCACGCTGTTGACCTCTATTTTGTAATCATTTACGTGAAGCTCGCCGACCATAAGAGAGATTATCCAGATGAGTTCCGCGTCAATCAGAGGCTCGGCAACCCCGAAGACCTCCACATCCATCTGATGGAATTCCCTGAACCTTCCTTTTTGCGGCCTTTCGTGCCTGAACATGGGGCCTATGGTAAAAAGCTTGGTGGCCCGCTCTTTTGCATAGAGGCCCTGCTGAAGATAGGACCTCACCATGCCGGCGGTGGCCTCAGGCCGAAGCGTCAGAGAGTCGCCGCCGAGGTCCGTAAACGTGAACATCTCTTTTTCCACGATATCCGTTGCATCGCCGATACTCCGCACAAAGAGGTCCGTCTTCTCAAGGATGGGCAGTTCGATTTCCCGAAAGCCGAGCAGAAGGCAATACTTCCTGGCTATCCCTTCGATACTTTTGAACTGTGCGATTTCCTCCCCGAAGATATCTTTGAAGCCCCTCAATGCCTGTATTTTCTCCATCTTATCTCCACAAACAAAATATTTCGTTTATCATTTAGTAACACAAAAAGTGCTACGAATTAAAGCGAATTCTGTGACGATACTATCGGTCCATGTCGCTTAGGATCGTCTCCAGTCTTTTCGCTTCTTCGAGGATGATGGCTGCATATCTGGCGCTCTCAGAGGCAGGATCAAGGGCTTTTGAAAGCCTGCGCGCAAAGCCCGCCACGGTCACAAGCGGATTTCTGATCTCGTGGGCCACGGCCTGCAGCGTATATTCAACGGAAGGTTGGTGCTCTTTTCTTTCCAGTGTATCAAAGGCAGGAAGCCCGCTTTTCGACATCTCGTCACGGTACCGGGTAATCTTTTCCGAAAGCCGGCCCAAAGACCGGTTCGCCTTTTCCATGAGTTCGAGGAGATCTCTTTCTTTATTGAGTTCGAGCTTCAAGCTCTCGGCGATATCCTCAACCTGCTCAAAAGCGGCGAGAATGATGTCGTTGATAGTTTCATCGGGAAGACCTAAGGAGTTACGCACCGCGAGAAATAGCGCGTGAAAGTCTGTCTGCTTATGAAACATGGCGTGAGAAAACACCCTGGCAAGCTCCGAGACCCTGGCGAGAGGCGCCACGTTATTGTCTGCGATCTCATCGCCGTAATACTTCTGACACGCAACAATCTGTTCGGGAAACTTCCAGTACGCGAGAGCAAATTCTCCGACAGTGCGGTGGTTGATTCCACATTGTTCTTCTTCCCACCGGAGTAGTTCCTCCAGTCCGTCTAAATCAGGAATAATCACGTCTGGCTTGTGCTTGAGATACAGATCGTAAAAGATCAGAAAACCTATCTCAAGAATCAATCCCGCCACAAAGGCCTCTTCCGGATTGCAGGCTCGCAAATGCTGTGCCAGCGATTTTCCGATGAGCCCACGATAGAGCGAGATACGCCAGAAATTTTCGTAATCGAGCGATCCCACCTTTCCCATGGGAAATGTATTCCGAAGTGAGAGCGAGAGTCCCATAACACGGACCTGCTGAAATCCGATCCTCATGATTGCCGCACGAAGGGTGGCAACAGGCTGACCGGCCATGAAGAAGGCGCTGTTGGCCATCTTAAGAAGGCTTACAGCAAGGGAAGGGTCTTTTTCTATGAGTGATATGAGATCGACAAGTGAGCACGTATCTTCGGAGGCTATTTCTACGAGCTTGACGGCCACCGGGGAAAGAGTGGGGAGAGAGTAGCCTGATGCTATGCGTTTTTCAAGCACCTCCCGCGCATCTCTATCCATATGCCTGCCTCTTTAAGTTACTTATAGCAGTAACGGCGTCCTATCACAACTGCAAAATCGATCACGAAAGCGAATCGCCGCGCATCCGCCGCTTACACGTTGCATGCACCGCCGCGCTCATCCGGAATATTCTATCTCTCTTAATGCAGACGATACTTCACACCGAGAAGGGGTACTCACCGGTGAAGCAGGCATCACAGAACTGCGTGCCTACAACTTCTCTCAGTTCTGCTGTCTTCAGATACCGGAAGGTGTCCACTCCTATGAGCTTCCTTAACTGTTCATCCGTCCGGTTTGTAGCCAGAAGCTCGCCGGGCTTGGCCATTGCCATGCCCATGAGACAGGGATACCGTGGAGGTGGCGCGGTAAGCCGCATATGAATCTGCCGTGCCCCTGCTTCCCGCAATTTCGGGATCAATACCATGGCCGTTGATCCCCTGACGAGCAGCGAATCAACGAGAAATATTGTCTTGCCTTTTACCACGTCGGGGTTAATCTGAAATTTCTTTTCGGCTTGATCCAACCTGTCTTTTTCCTTTGAGATGATAAACACCCTCCCCACTTCACCAACCGTGCTTACCGCTTGCCTGTAAGGGATTCCGGCGACTTCGTGAAAACCGAGCGCCGCGGGAATGGCAGCCCGTGGGATCGGGACAATCATGTCGGCTTTTTCCGTTTCCGATTGTGCGAGCCGTGCTCCTACCTTCTCCCGGAATTCGTAAGTGTTTCTCGAAAAGACATGGCTCGCAGGGGAAGCATAATCAAGGCACTCCACGAGACAGGGGTGAGGATTGGGCGCGGCAAAAACAAACTTGTTTACACTCTTTCCGTCCATGACGACCATGTGACCCGGCTCTACATCTCCCAGCCATTCAAATCTGCCGTGAAAAGCACACGTCTCAGAAGCGACAGCAAAGGAGTAGTCGTCGTCTTCGCCTCTTCGCGCAAGAGAAAGGGGTCTGAACCCGAAGGGGTCCCTGGCGGCAATAAGAGTCCCGTTATGAAGCATGATAATACTGAACGCTGCCTGCCGTCCCAAAAAGGAGAGCGTCTTCTCCGTTTTCTCGATGATATCCGCACCCTCGCTCCTGGCGATCATCTGCAGGATGACTTCAGTGTCCGTCTCGGTCTGGAACAGACCACCAATCTCCTCCATCAACTGTCTGTAATGGGGAATGTGCCCGTTATGAACGAGTGCGATTTTTTCCTTCTTAAAACTTCCGACGATGGGCTGGCTGTTTCTCTCAGTCGCCTCGCCCGCCGTTGGATAGCGAACCTGACCGATTGCCACCGATCCGAAATAGGATCGATTGAGCGGAGAAGAATGAAAGATCGATCCGAGGCGCCTTACCTCTGAGAAGGATCCATCCTTGAGACCGGTAACGATACCCCAGCTTTCCTGTCCTCTGTGGGAGAGATTCTCGAGCCCGGCCCTCACTTCAACAAAACCATTGCCTCTACCGATGAATCCAAAAATTCCGCTCATTCCGCCTCCGTGTTCTCACATCTGATGCATCAAAACCGATATGATCTCCCATGGGCTACATTAGAAAGTATAAGTATACTACAAAACGGGAACAAGATGCTCGCAGGTAAAGCGGGGCCGTATTCCTTGCTTAAGATCAGGTCCACACGGCGCGGCCGGTTTCCCGGCCGCAGTCTCGTGGATGCCTATCCGATACTATTTTCTCTCTGTCCGGTGCTCACTCGAACGGTTTCGGTAATGTCGTATATGAAGATCCTCCCGTCTCCTGCCTGTCCTGTTGTAGCGGCGTCGCATATAGCCTGTACAATCTTGTCAACATCCGGGTCATCGACCACAATCTCAAGCTTTGCTTTGGTGAGCAAGGCAGTCTTGTATTTCTTTCCGCGAAACTCCTGTTCGATGCCCTTTTGTTTTCCCTGGCCCTCGATCTCTGTGAACATAAGGCCCGGGCAGCCAACCTTTTCCAGGGCAGCGTATACATCTCCTACCTTTGCAGGACGAATTATCGCTTCGATTTTTTTCATGACATCCTCCTTATATAGCCTCAATTCCTCGTTCGCCTGTGCGTATACGCATGGCTTCCGATGCATCAACAACAAATATCTTGCCGTCGCCCACGTTCCCCGTGCGGGCTGCTTCACCGATAATGTCCATCACGGCCTGGACATCCCATTCCCTCACGAGAACGTCCACCTTTATCTTGGGCACAAAGGTGATCCGGTCGGTATCGGAGCCGCCATTGGTACTGCCTTTTTGCCTGCCGAAGCCTTTCACTTTGGTCACGGTCATACCCATGATGTAGTCCTCTTCCTTCAAGGCATCGACAACGATATTGAGTTGCTCGGGTCTGATCATGCCGGACACCATTTTGAAACGGTATGTTTTGCGCACCGTGGTCATGGCCACATAGATGATAGCGATGACAGCCCAGCCGCCGGCGAGCATAAAACATATCTTGGCCTCTGCCTTTGCATCGGCGTTGCCTGTGGTATAGAGATAGAGGATCGCCACCACCATGAGTGCATTCACGATAACGCCCAACACCGGAATAACCGCATGTTTGAGGGCGCTGAAATCAGTCCTTCCCTTGAAGGCTATGATGGTCCAGACGCAGGTGAGCCCGTATAAGATGAAGGTCCCGAGGTTCGAGGCGAGCGCAATGCCTGTCAAACCCACCACGCTTTGAACCCCGATCACGCCGATCACTGAAACGGCAATGGTCAGCGCCACGAGTGCCATATGTGGCGTTCTGAAAGAAGGGTGGATAAAGCTTAAACCGGATGGTAACTCCCGGTCATCCGCCATGCCGGCTGTGATCCTCATCGCCGTATTCATGGCACTTAGGGTCGTACCGATAATGGCTATTGCCACCGTGACGGCCATGGTAATCATGAGCCCGAACCCTATTCCCGGCACGATACTGTCGCCCAATAGTTTCACCAGGTCACCAACAGGCGCGCTCGATGCAGAGGCCGCAGCGAGCCCCACGGTGGTGACTTTGTTCGTCACGTTTACGAGCTTGTCGCTTACCATATAATTTGCCGCAAAGTATTGGATGAGGTAAGCAAAGACCCCTTGCACGAGAAGAGAGATGATGATCGCTTTAGGGATGACCCTGCCGGGGTTCTTTGTCTCAGCGGATAGGGCCGTGCAGCTCTCGAATCCCACAAGGATCAATATTGCAATAGTCGATTGAACCACGATTCCTGTGAGTCCGTGCGGCCTCACAATGTCGATACCGCCGGAAAATGCCCATTGAACCACGTGTTGCGGGTTAGCAACACGGTACCAGATGGCCAGGCCGCTGAACACGATGAGCGTCGCCCATTGGATTATGTTGATCCCAATGGAGGTCACGGTTGATCCGGTCACCCCCCTGTACGCGATATAGGCGGTAATGATGGTAAAGACCACGCAGATGATGGCCTGATTCGTAATTGACAGATCAGCACCCGTGAATTGATTGTAGATATAGGCAATCAATGTGGCCATCATGGCGGCCATGACCCCTGAATAGGCCCAGTAAAAAAGATGGGCCGACCAGCCTGTAGCCAGCTTGGAAATACGGGCAATCGATTTGGGCCCGCTTCTTTTTTCAGCCTTCGCATCGAGCCACGCCTTCTCTGCAAAATACGCACAGGAGGCAAAACCCGCCTCAGGATAGATCTTCGCGAGCTGCGCATATGAGAGGGCCGTGAGAAACGCCACGAAAAGCGCGAGAACGATGCCCATCCAGATATCACTTGCCGCAGAGGCCCCGCTCGGCGTCGTTGCTGCAGCCTGCAATTGATAGGTAATCCACAGAAATGCCCCCGGGGCGATAAGCGCCATGGCATTCATGCTTGCCCCGATAAGACCCAATTTTGCCACTACCGTACCTTCTCTTCCTTCCGTATCAGCCATAGCACACCTCCTCTTGCGCTCTTGCACATAATATTTGTAGCCATACCGAACCGAAACTGTTCACACTCAAATTCTTTTTCATCGCAAACCTCCTACTATACCTGCCATACGTCTCGTGTTTTTTTGACCTGACCGATCAGGCTTTTACCGCCGCAAGCGGGGCCGGTGAGGTTGAGGTAGCCGACCTGACCGGGCAGGAGTTTTAGCCATCGCCTCAACGCGATGACCACAAATGTCAGAAGCTGTAAGTAAAGCCCACTCCGTAGATCAAATTATCCGGAACATATCCGTTGGGATTATAGGCAATCTTTAAGCCTGTAGCCGGATCTGTTCCAAATGTCTTGTTTGCATTCGACGAAAGCGGAAACCAGTACTGGACCAGAGGTTGAATGGTGAATGCCTTGGTCACCGGGATCGTAAGGCCGGCTTTTACCATGCCGTCATGAAAACCACGGTATTTGCTCCCCGTATAATCGCCCGTAGCTGTTTGATAGGTCTTCCAGTAATTGCTTTCTCCTATCTCGTACCCGAAGGAGGCACCAAGATCGAGGGTAATATCCTTCGGCAGGGTGAAAGAATGGGCAAAAGCCAGGTTAAAGTACGTCCCTTTGTAAGACTGAATATCCTGATACACCGAGAGGGTCGGCTTGGTCAGTACATCGAGCGCGAGCGTCAGCCAGAGCTCTTCGGTCTCTTCGGCGTACTTGAGGGCATAGTACGTATACCCGCCGGTCAAAGATAATTTGCTTATCGTATAGGTGTAGCTTAAGCTAAAGTCCGTCTCATCCCAGCCCTTTCTTCCTTCGTTTCCGAACACCGCTGACGTCGTGTTGCGCTCATTGCTATCCACATTGCCCCAGAACGTAGCGGTAAAACCTTTATAGGACTCAGTGAGCGATGGCTCAATCACAAGCCCGCTCTTACCGATCTCGTATCCACGGAATATGTACTGGTTATAGAAACCGATTGATCCGCTGCCCGTTACCTTGGGAGTCTCGGGTTCCTTGGCCTTGTCTGCCTGAGTCACGGCGTCCAGAGAGCCCGCCTGCGGGGAAACTCCGCCAACCTTGATCTCATCTGCATGGACAGAGCGCACAGCGGCAAAACCTGAAAGAACCATACATGCCACAATAACCAATCCGAACTTCTTCATGCCACACCTCCCAAAGTTTTCTCACCTGTTCTCATGGTGAGTACTGCCTTCTTGCAACCGGGAGCTTTTTTTCCTTCTCCGCTTTCTGTTGGCTCCGGAAAAAATAGAACAGGCGTCTTAGAACCAATCCAGGTTTCCAAGACGCCTGTGTCTCGCTCCTTAGACTTCAGAAATTGCAATGGCCGTGCCAGACAGATCGGATACATCATTAGGGCGTTCCCGCCACGGAACATAACGTGAAATATTTCAATATATTATATGACATATTGATTTATTGTCGGCCTCGTTTCCAGGAGGTTAAACGAGTGTAGATAGGCTGATACAAGCTACATAAATGTAGCAAATAGGCCTATTGAAGGGATGAAATGATACATTTTGGTAGTACTTGGGGCGAGGTTACTTGAATTGTGAAGGTTCTATATTATGTTTGGCGACTCTTATGCCCATCATACGTTCGGTGATGCCTAACGCCCGGGCAGCTTTGGCCATATTTCCGCGACACCGCTTGAGCTCTTCTACGATGAGTTCACGCTCTATATTAGCCATCGCGTCTTTGAAGGTGGGACCTGTTTCATGAGCCGCGCTCTCGCCCGCAGTCTGCAGGCTCGGTGGAAGGTGATAGCTGTGAATGATCCCGTCGGTCGAGAGGATGATCGCCCGTTCAATGCAGTTCTCCAGTTCCCTGACGTTACCCGGCCAATGATAATTCATGAGCATATTTGTGGCTGCCGTGGATATGCTCAGTATCCGTTTTGCATGCTCCCTGCCGTACTTTTCGATGAAATGATCGGCGAGAAGTGTAATATCTGTGACCCTCTCCCTCAAAGGGGGCACGAGGATAGGGAACACGTTGAGCCGGTAATAGAGATCTTCCCTGAATCTTCCCTCTCTCATGAGCGTTTCGAGGTCCCTATTCGTTGCCGTGATGACCCGCACATCGGCCTTTACGGTCGCATCGCCGCCCACACGCTCGAAGGCTTTCTCCTGAAGAACCCGGAGCAGCTTCGTCTGTACGGAAAGCGGTAGATCGCCTATTTCGTCGAGAAAGATTGTTCCTTTGTCCGCCGTCTCGAACCTGCCTTTGCGGGCCGCTGTGGCCCCGGTGAAAGCCCCTTTCTCATGACCGAAGAGCTCACTTTCTATGAGGGATTCCGGCAGCGCCGCGCAATTCACCGCCACGAACGGCTTTTCCGAGCGGTTGGAGCTATAGTGAATGGCGTGAGCAACCCGCTCCTTGCCCACCCCGCTTTCACCGAGGATGAGAACTGTCGCGTTTGTCTTGCTCACCTGTTCGATGAGCTCATAGACGCTTCGCATGACTTTTGAGTTGCCCACGATCGATTTTGGCCGGTATCTGTCTTTGAGCTGGTCATGGAGTCGCTGGTTCTCTTCTCTGATTTGCTTGGTTTCCTCCTGCGCACGTTGTCTTAGGCGCACCGCCTGGGAGATGCTCGACGCAATGATCGTTAAAAGTCTCGCATCTTCCTCGAGAGCTATTTTTTCGCTGGACGACCGGTCTGCGGAAAGGGCGCCGATCACCTCGCTGCCCGACTTTACGGGCACGCAGATAAAAGCGATGTCGCGTTTGTTGAGATGTTTTCGTGAGCCGGTCTTATCAAGAAATAGCGGTTCCTCGGATATCCTGGGGATGATCGCGTGCTGTCCCGTATCGATCACCCTTCCGGTAATGCCTTCACCGATGCGGTAGGTGCCCTTGGCCTGTTCTTCCGGTCGAAGGCCGTATGCCTCTTCGATCACAATCTCGCCCCTCTGTCTGTTGAGAATCGTGAGCGTGCCGCGGGGGATTTTCATGTGTTTCGCCGTCATCTGGAGAATCGGCTTGAGCACTGTCTTGAGATCAAGGCTCTCGCCGAGTCTTGTACTGATCTCAAAAAGAAGAGAAAGTTCGGCTATCTCACGCGATGTTTTAGTATCGGCCATTTGGTTTCACATATTTCCTTTACAACAAAATATATCATATCCGGGAGCCGTCGCTATACGCAATGGCTCATCGTCCCATCCGGGCGCCTGGATCTTAAGCCAATCTTTAAACAAAAACGGCGCTCGTTTTCCGAGACGCCGTCGTCAGCGACACATCAATGTGTTTACCTGATAATGGTATTATAAAAGTTGCTGCCAATACAAGCAAATTATTCCCGGTGAACCATGTCCCCCTATCAAAATATTGCCAGATCTGTACATCCCGGAATCAACGAGGTCAAAAGACCTCCTCTTCCCGCACGATCTCGCTCTTTACGGTTGTCAATAACTCCTGAAAAACGGGCAGCACATCAGTCCTGAATGTGCCCGCCACGCAGAGCTTCATAATATCATCCCCGATCTTTAGCTCGCCCTCATTGATCCACGCCTTAATATCGACAATGCCTGAGGATTTTTTTAGTCTCCCGATCACCTCTGCAAGTTTCGTCCTGTCGTAAGAGAGCTTCATGCCTTTGACCGGCCTTCCGTCCTTTGTGGTGGCCCGCACTACACCGTTATGGGCGAAGATCATCCCAAGAAGCCCCGGATCACAATCTCTCTTTATTTCGTCCATCCATCCTTCAATCATATGCGTTGCCTCCACGTTTCTTCATTATTGCATGGATCGCCCCCAGTTTCCAACGCCTCTATATTCACTCTTGACTTATTATGAGCATATGCTTATAATATACCCATGTCGCGACCAAAGAAATGCAGATGTGTCAATTGCCAACCCTGTGCTTCCTACTTTAAGCCGAGAGGCATTCCGCTTGTGGACCTTGAGGAGGTTGAGCTCACGCTTGATGAGCTTCAGGCGATCTGTCTCGCCGATTACGAGCAGCTTTACCATGAACATGCGGCTGAACAGATGAAGATCTCCCGGCCCACTTTCGGCAGGATACTCGAGGGGGCCAGGCGCAAGGTGGCCGACGCACTGATTAACGGCAAAGCCGTGAAGATAGGACAAAAACCAGATATAAAAAACGGAGGTAGTACATGAAAGTATGTTTTCCAGTAGAGCAGGACAAAGGAATTGAAAGCGCGGTATATGGTCATTTCGGAACAGCGCCGACATTTGTGGTCATTGACACGGATCAAAAGAATGTAGGGACTGTGTCGAATGCTAACATGATTCACGAGCACGGGGCCTGTAATCCCATCATGGCGTTAGGCGGCAACCAGGTTGACGCGGTTGTAGTAGGCGGTATAGGTGCAGGCGCTCTTATGGGGCTCAATGCCAAAGGCATTAAGGTCTACCGGGCCCTGGAACAGACCGTGAAGGGAAATCTGGAGCTCCTCGAGGACAACGCCCTTCCTGAACTCACGATCAATCATACCTGCGGGGGCCACGCGGGCGGATGCGCACATCATTGAAACGTATCAAGAAACTATTTTGGAGGAAATATGCCTATCTATGAATATAAATGTGAACAATGCGGCGCAGTCAATGAGTTCATTGTCTTCGCCGATAACGAAACCTTGCAGTGTAAATCCTGCGCGGGCACAGAGCTGACAAAACTCATGTCCGCTCATAATACAACGAGTTCTTCGCCCCAGTTCACAGGAGCACCCGGCGGCTGCTGCGGCTCTCCCAATTCCTGCGGTACACCCGGTACCTGTTGCGGAAACTGAGGGGGCAACAATGATCATTCCCCCTGTACATGTACGATACTTCGGATAGCCTGTCCGGAATAAACGACGCCGAAGGTTCAAAAAGCCTCGGCGTCGTCTCTACTCACGGGCATGCGGGGGAGGAGCTATACTTTAAGTCCTAAATTCGCCGCGTGTCCTCAGTCTTAGACCATTATGCCATGGCGCAGCCGCCGCGTGTGACCTCCTTTCGGATGATTGTATGACGCGCACATTTTGTTTGCAAAATGCCAAAATGTGCTATAGTATAAAGGAACGCGCGAGCGTGTTGGAGGGTGCATGGGGATGGACAAACTCAAGAAAATATTGTACGGCGTCAATTTGGTTATAGCTTTAGGTGGTTTCGTGGCTATATTCCTGGCGCGAAGCGTTATAGTCTTGGCAGCCGGGTCGATCCTTGTCTTTATCGGACTTTTCCTGTTCCTCTGCATGCGGGAAAAACAAAGCCGCACGCGAGTCTCTCTCTGATTCGTCTTCTTTAACTTACCGGGGAAGCGAGGCGTAATCCCTTTCCGCCCTGGCGTTTTCGTTTATCACGAAAATAATCGGATTATAGAGATTCTGCGCTTTGAGGGCGTAGAGTATTGTTGACTGTAATCGTTGTCGAGCAAGCCTTTTCAAACTATAAAGATTTCAACTGGTAATGAATGTTGACTGAAATGGTGATTTTGAAGGGTTTGTCCGGTATATCACCTTTCAAATGGTAATCCCGCCTTGCGAAATGAACTACAAAAGTACGCTCACTGCACGAAGAAATTCGCTCTGTTATCCGTCAAAGCACAAGGCACACATTGCGAGCATGAATTATTACCTTCCCGGCGGCCCTTCCACTATCTCGACCAGATCGTCAGGCCTCAGCCATTTGACATAGGCCGCTTTGACCTCCTCCGCAGAGAGGGCGACGTACTTCTTGGCGGCGAGGATCGGTTCGTCGAGGGGCTGTAAATGGTTAGATAGATCGAGAAGTTTTTTGGCAACCCGGTCAACGCTCGATTGTGATAGCGGAATCTCTCGGAGTAATAGCGCCTTGGCCCGATCGAGTTCAACACTTCCCACGGCTTCTGCCTGCATCTGTTTCAGGTCACGGACCACTATCGCCCGGGCCTTTGCGGCATTGCCGGGATCGCAACCGTAGAGGACGCGATATACTGTCCGCTTCACTCCCACGTCAAACTGCGATACGACCGTATAGACGAGACCCGTCTCTTCTCTCAGATCCCGGAAGAACCTGGTGGCATAGAATCCTCCGCCGAGCACATGATTTCCCAGCTCAAGGGCGTAGTAGTCAGGGTTTGATCGTGTGAGGCTAAGCGTTTGCGCCAGAGTCACTTGGGCCTGAATTCGGCTCTTGTCTGGCACATCGGTAGTCGAAGGCTTGTTGTCAGGTACAGGGGGCGGATATGTGTCCGGGGCTTGCCCTGTTGCCTTCCATGAACCGAAATATTTCTCGATGACCGAGCGGGCCGTATCGGGTCTCACCCTGCCTATCACGACGATCGTGGTCACGTCGGGCCTAAAGACTCTCCCGTAATATTGCTTCACATCATCGAGCGAGAGGGTCGAGACGCTCTTTGGGGTGGCTTCCCTCAAAGAAGGATCTCCCTTGGGGAAAAGCGCCTCCACCAAGGCTTTTTTTGTCAGATAATCCGGGCTTTCGAGGCGGCCTGCAACGGTGGCTGAAACCTGGGTTTTCACGGTCCCGAAGGCCTCTTCCGGTAAACGGGGATGAAGCTCGTTGTCGGCAAGGAGCTCTACACCACGCTCGAACTGTTGAGCCAGTACCTTGAGACCGAAATCGGCTCCTGCCGATTCCTGCGCTCCGATATCATCGAGGGCCTTTTGAAAAGCAACACGGTCAAGGGTAGTCGTCCCGTAGGAGAAGAGTTCATCCAGCACCTCGTCCACACCCTCCTTCTCTCCCGGGGTCTCCATACCCGGGTTGTTCCTGACGCTACCGTAGACGCTGACCGTATCGCTCACCGATTCCGGCAGAACGATGAGCTTGAGGCCGTTCGGTAGTGTCCTAGCCACCGGGTTTACTGTGGACTTGGGGATTTCCAGGCGTCTGAGAGCTTTCTGCGCCCATAGTGGCAGCTTAACAGGCTTCACGTGGGTTGGGACGAAGGATTCAACACCAGGACCATGCGTTTTGGCAGAAGAGATCTGGCCGGAAGATTCAGGGGTGAGGATTGTGACGATCGAATGTTCCATGTCGAGGTACTTACTTGCCGCGCGGCTGACTTCTTCCGGAGATACCTTCTCGATGTCGTGGAGCACTTCCTCAGGCGACTGCCTTCCTTGGAGGGCGAGCGCATTGGACCAGCTTTGGGCGAGCCCCTGGATCGAATTCTTGGCCAGCTCCGCCTTCACGTGTCTTGTCCGTTTGGCCGCTTCAATCAGATCGTCGGGAAGGCCATCTTTCATGGTATCCGCGAGTATGTGTTGCATCTCCTTCGTCAGACTGTCCTCATCAGCCCCTCTCGGAAAAGCTGCGATGGCGTAACCGAGACCCCCATCAGGCATTGTATCGAGGCTGAATCCCGTAAAAAGGGCCTTACCCTGCGGTACGAGATCGGAGAGGGCGCTCCGCTCGTTGCTCAGGGCGTCCGCGATAATGCGACAAGCGGGATAATCGGGGCTATTGTACCCCGGGAAACGGAAAGCGATGACGATAAGTCCATATGCTTCGTCTGTTGTGAGTCGGATCGCTTGAGGCACGACCGGCTTAAAATGAAACACAGGCTTTGGGGGAAGCTTTTTTGGAAGAATACGTTCAAAGCGGCGCTTCACCTGGACAAGAGTTTTTTGCGGATCGACATCCCCGACGACAATGAGGATCGCGTTGTTTGGTGCATACCAGGTTTCCCAGAACTTCTTGAGCATTGCACCGGTCGTCTTGTTAAATGAGTCAACTGTTCCAAGTGGGCTTTCCTCATAAGGCGTGCCTTTGAACATCTCGGCGAGCAGTTTTGTGTAGAAGATGAATTCCGGACTCGAGTAGTCCCTCGTCACCTCCTGCTCAATCGCTCCCCTCTCTTCGCTCCACAACTTCTGGCTGTCAAGGACCCCATTCATCCTGATCGCCTCTATGCGCAGCGCCACATCCAGGTCGGCGGAGGGGACCGTCAAGAAATACTGCGTGACGGTCTGCTGGGTGTCCGCGTTGAATTCACCTCCCATGGCTGCGGTTATGGCGGCGAGCTGATCGGCGGAGAGTCCGGGACTTCCCCTGAACATCATATGTTCCTGCGCGTGGGCTGTTCCGGGGAATCCCTCGGGCGCCTCTACGGAACCCGCCATATAGTTCACCATAGTAGTCACGACGGGCGCCAGCGCATTGCGTACGATGACGACCTTCAAACCGTTGTTGAGGACGGCCCGGACTATACCGGGGTTAGAATCCGGAGTTTTGGCGTAAGCCGGTATTACCAGGGCTAAAAGGAGCAGAACGGTAAGTCCCGTCATGAATGCGGTTTTCCACCGCGCTTTGCTTCTGCCGCATAACTTGTATGGCTTCCCGCCATGGGATGGTTTTCCTTTCACTTTCTGCCTCCTGAGACGTCCACGGTGGTAGAATATTGGCACAGGTGAAGCATAAAGCCCGGGATCACGTATTGTCAACTTTTGTGTCAGTTGATCAGCGTGGTATGAGGTCATGGTCAACGAACTAACCCAGCGGTTCCCATAAGAGGAAGTCAACAGTTTTGATAAGGGTGGGGTCGCAAAGATGCGGTGCCGCGCTGCCGATCATCATGAATGGAAGGGCCTCGAGGACGATGGCAACGAAGGTGACCGCCATGGTCCCGAAAACCGGGGTACCGGCATACAGGAGGAGGGCGGTAAGGGCGGCGGCTAAAAAGAGACCGTCGATCAGGATGCCGGAAGTCGGCCCCTTTCGAGGCCCGTCGGCAGCATCATTGCGATTTCTCAGCAGGTTTTTTATATCGAGTAAAGTATGCAATAATCACGCAAATCATTTTATTTTTGCAACGCTATTATAAACCAAACTCATTTCCTAATCTTGACGACAAATGCACACCCCCCGAATATTTAATATATTCTTCGCTCATGGTTTACATACCTTATCCGGTACATATCCGATTTTGATTGCATCACTTCTATTCCGGAAAATAATTCTATTCTTCTCGGGAATTTTAGGAACAGATTTACATGATGGCTGATAAAAGACATAGATCCTTTTATTTCCGACATAGAACGCCTCAGTACCCTTCTTGTTCTCCTGCCAGAGGCCCTTATCGGTCTGCATGGCCTTTTTCTCGTAATCGAGGAGCATGTTTTTATATTTTTCATTCGGGGGGACGATATGGGCTTTTGCGTAGCCAAGTTTCACGAGTTCTCCATTGACGAAAGTCTTCTTCACAAAAACATACGCAAGGATCCTTCCTTCTGTATCTTTCTGTTCTTTATCAAACTCAAGCCTTACTTTCTTCATGAAAACCAGTTGGTTGTTATATTTTTTTGCCTCTTTGGCGAAAAACGCAGATCCTTCTTTCAGGTTTATCTGCGGTGCTTCGACACCGATATATTTGACGGTTTCCCCTGTGTCGAGCTGGATCGTATCACCGTCAATAACCTTCTTCACGAGATACTCTTTCGCAACAAGGCCACTTGACAAAAAGAGCAGAGTGAAAAAGAATATAAAAACAGCAAGGATTTTTTTCATGGAACACATTACGAGAGTTTTCCGGAATGATAAGCAGCTATGTGTGAACCCGGACAGTCTGTGCGTCTATCTTTCACGATGACCTGCCTTCTTGGACTCTATATGGAAAACTGATGAAAGCGGGACTTTGACATTCTCCGTTATATTTGTCTCGACTCTATTCTCTGACATTTTCAATGAAAAGGCAAATGTTTAATATGAGGAGAGAAATCATCGATCCCACAATCGAATGCCGTCGAAATCTTCACATCGGTTTCATAGGTTTTCTCCCTCGTTAGACTTGCGAAGAGATTCACAGTCCGAACGAGTCACTGAAACAGATCGTGGCCCTTTCGCGCCACCCCAACTTAGTTCTGCCTCATCTGCATTTCAATCCATAATGCGCAGTTTTTCACGATGCGTCCAATTCAAGACTTGTAGGTGAAAGTGTTATTCATATCTCGTCTCGAGAGATATCAACGCACCAGCCAAATCTTGCTTACCCTCAAAGACTACTCCTGTTGGTTTTAGTTAGGGATCGGGGGTCCGACATATGCCTATGGTTTCAGAGAATCGCAGGGGGCAGGTCTTCCTTACTTTCAGAGCCGGAGAAGACGGCGTTTGATCGGAGTCCTCCTCCGGTATGGTTGCAACGAACTTCAGTCCATATTACACTACAGTATAAATCGCGTTAGACAAAGGAAATGAGAAACTATGAACACAGCATCATCGCCAGACAAACAATCAGCCCTCGGATTCATGGGAAGGGCCTTTCGTTACAGGAACTACCGGCTTTATTTCGGAGGCCAGGGTGTTTCTCTCATCGGAACATGGATGCAGCAGATAGCCATGAGCTGGCTTGTGTACCGTTTGACGAATTCCGCTTTTTACTTAGGCCTCATAGGATTTACCGGTATGGCGCCCATGTTCTTCCTTACCTCTTTTGCAGGAGTCTTTATCGATCGAATGCATCGCCGTAACCTGCTCATCATTACCCAGATACTCGCTACAATACAGGCATCCCTTCTGGCATTTCTTACCTTGAGCGGTCATGTTCATGTCTGGCATCTGGTCATCTTAAGTCTTTTCCTTGGCTCAATTAACGCCTTCGACATGCCGGCCCGTCAGTCTTTTGTCATCGAGATAGTAGAAAACAAAGAAGACCTGGGGAACGCTATTGCGCTAAATTCTTTTATGTTCAACAGTGCACGGCTCGTGGGTCCCTCAATTGCCGGCCTCGTGGTGGCCGCCATAGGCGAAGGACCTTGCTTTCTTCTAAACGCCGTGAGTTTCCTGGCCATTATCGGCACGCTGCTCGCCATGAAGATACCAAGGCGTAACGACGAAAAAAGATCTGCTTCGCTCTTTCATGGGTTTAAAGAAGGGTATCGATACGTGCTCGGTTTCCCACCCATTCGATATGCCCTTTTTCTTTTAGCCCTTACAAGTTTAGTGGGAATGCCGTACGTAGTCCTCATGCCCATTTTTGCTAAAGACATCCTTCATGGAGGACCCCATACGTTGGGCTTTCTCATGGGTGCTTCGGGTGTCGGCGCTCTCGTGGGCGCATTGTATCTCGCACCCCGTAAATCTGTACTCGGTCTGGAAAAGCTTATCTTCATTGCTTCAAGTATTTTTGGCGCGGGACTTGTCGTTTTCTCTTTTTCCCGCTACCTTCCATTCTCCCTTTTTATCCTCCTCTTCACTGGTTTCGGTATGATCATCCAGATGGCTTCAACGAACACCATTTTACAGACAATCACCGATGAAGATAAACGGGGGCGTGTCATGGGTTTTTATACAATGGCATTCGGGGGCGCGGCCCCCTTCGGAGCCGTCATGGCAGGCAGCCTTGCAAGCAAGATAGGCGCTCCTCACACTGTTATCATAGGGGGAACTATCTGCATCATCGGTTCTCTCTTTTTCCTGAAAAAACTTCCCCTCATTCAGCAATCGGCGAGATCTGTTTACGTAAAAATGGGTATCATCAGAGAGAAACCTGTGGAGCCGAAGTGAGGACTATTTATAAGATTGCATCACGACAATCGAATGCCATTTGAAATCTGCATTTTTTCGTAAGGAACGCAGGTTGTCGATTGCAGAAAAACGATAGACCGCCGACGTGAACGCAGATTTTGTGGAATGCGAACAACGAGCGCTACCAGGAAAACCGCTTTTGTTTGCAAATCCCCGACGAAAAGATTAGTATTGTTGGGAACCCCGAAAAGTCGGTCATAGCTATATACGATGTGAAAGAAACAGAGTCGAAAGAAAGGAGTAGGTGATACGCGTGAATGGACCACTAATCTTTCAGGATAAAGGAAATGGCCACGACAACCAGGGTGGAACAAGAGTAGGTAAATCGAGGCGGATGAAATTCGTCGGGTTTCTGGTACTCCTTTTCGTGCTCCTCATCGCCGCGGCGAGGTCTTCGGACTGGCTTGTTGACTGGCTCTGGATGAAAGAGGTGGGTTACACGGACGTATTTCTCCGTCTCTTCTCGCTCAAAGTGGGTCTGTTCTTCATTACATTTGTGACGGTTTTTCTTTACCTCTGGATCAATCTGAGAATTGCCGCGGGCGCCTATTACCACAAGGGAACACCCATAAGAATAGCCAGTATCCCTGAACTCTATGAAATGCAGACAAATCCATGGATAACAAAGGCCCTTATCGCTCTCGTTTCCCTCGTGCCTGCCCTTCTCTTTGGCCTTGCCTTCTCATCGGGTTGGGACACTTTTCTGCGGTTCTATTGGGGTGGCTCCTTCGGTCAGGTGGATCCGTTTTTCGGCAAGGACCTCGGCTTTTACATGTTTCGCCTCCCCTTTTACGGGAATCTCCGCGACGGCTTCGCGGTACTTGCCTTCCTTGCATTACCGGCTACCTTTCTCGGTTATATGGCCACCGGTCAGATCGCGTTTCCCACAGCCCGCTTCCAGAATACCCGCGCAAATACTCATCTTGCGATCCTCTTAGTCCTCTTCCTAATTGCCTGGGGATCAGGCTACTACCTTGATATTTTCCAGCTTTTTTACGAGAAACGCGGTGTGGTCTTCGGCATGGGATATACCAATTATCATGTAGTCCGTATCGGACTCTGGGTGATGATGGCAGCGACCCTTGTTCTTGCCGTTCTGGCTTTCCTGAAACGCAACCGTGTAGGCATTGTTTTAGCCGGAATCGGCGGGTATCTCGTGGTGATGATCCTTGCTCTCGGGATAATTCCGTCCTTCTTTCAGTCTTTCGTGGTACAGCCAAATGAGCTTTCCCTGGAAAAACCCTTTCTCGAAAAAAACATCGCCTTTACGCGCAAGGCATATCAATTGGACCGGGTGGAGGAGAAGGTTTTCTCGGCAGGAAGCGACCTCACTCTGGCCTCTCTTTCCCGCAATCAGGATATCTTGAAGAACATCCGCCTTTGGGACCACCGGCCCCTGCTTCAGGCATTTCGGCAGACGCAGGAGATGCGTCTCTACTACCGCTTCTACGCGGTTGATGTTGATCGCTACTTATTCCCCGGCGAGGGATACCGTCAGGTAATGGTTTCCCCTAGAGAACTGAGTACGCAGGTGCTCCAACAGGCCCAGACATGGGTTAATCAGTACCTTGAATTCACCCATGGTTACGGGTTGGCCATGAACACCGTGTCGGAGATCGGTGAAGGAGGGCTTCCCCGCATGGTGGTGAAAGACCTGCCTCCCGAATCATCCCTGCTCAAGATAACCCAGCCGGCAATTTACTACGGCGAGAGTATGCCGGGATATCGGATAGTAAGGACCGGTGTTGAAGAATTTGACTATCCGAAAGGTGATAAGAATGTCTACACCCAGTATGAGGGGAGTGGCGGCATTCCGCTCAACAGCTTCTGGAAGAAGCTCCTTTTTGCCTGGCATCTCTATGATGGTAATATTCTCATATCGAACTCAATCCAGCCAAAGAGCAGGATACAGCTCTATCGGAGGGTAGCTGAGCGGGTGAGTCGCATTGCGCCATTCATCACCTTTGATCGGGACCCCTATATGGTGGTGAGTGAAGGCAGGCTTTTCTGGATCATTGATGGTTACACCACGTCCATGGGTTATCCCTCGTCCGATCCCTACAAGGAGGGCTTCAACTATATTCGCAATTCGGTGAAGATAACCGTGGATGCCTACAATGGATCGGTCTATTTCTATGTGAGCGATCCTGACGATCCCGTGCTTCGTGCCTATAAGGGGGCTTTTCCCGGTTTGTTCAAACCCTTAAGCGAGCTTTCTGCCGACCTCAAGGCACATCTGCGGTACCCCGAGGGTTTATTCCGTATCCAGGCGGAGAGACTCACCACGTACCATATGACCGATCCGAGAGTCTTTTACAATAAGGAAGACCTGTGGGCCATGCCCAATCAGAAGTATGCAGGCCAGTCGGAAGAAATGGAGCCCTATTACGCTATTATCAGATTGCCTGAGGAACAAAAACTTACGTTCCAGCTCATGCTCCCCATGACGCCCCACAAGAGGGAGAATATGATCGCCTGGATGGCCGCCAACTGCGATTTTCCCGATTACGGGAGGCTCGTGGTCTATCGTCTTTCAAAAGACCGCCTTATCTATGGCCCCATGCAGATTGAGGCCATGATTGACCAGGAACCCACCATTTCTCAACAACTCTCTCTTTGGGATCAAAAGGGCTCACACGTGATACGTGGCAATCTCCTCGTCATTCCTATCGAGAGCTCATTCCTTTACGTGGAGCCTGTCTATCTCATTGCCGAAGATGTGAATATCCCTCAACTCGTTCGGGTGATTGTCGCTTACGGCAGCAAGGTGGCCATGCAGCCCACCCTTGACGAAGCTATAAAAGCCGTCTTCAGCGGTGCTCCCGCCGCTTCCGCAACCACGGAGGTAAAGGGTCCGGTGCAAACCCCGACCCCCACCAAGGCCTCGGAAGACCTTTTGAATCAGGTGCGCAAGAGGTTTAACGCGGCCCAGGATGCGCTGAAAAGAGGCAACTGGGCTGAATACGGTCAGGCCATGGAAGCCCTGAAGGAGTTACTGAAGCGGTAGAATGACCGCAGTCTGTAACGAAGAGTGGGCCAAGCGATATGTTCTTTTGGCAACAATAGCATGAACAATATTTATGGACGACACTATTTCGATCGTCTATTTTCATGGATACTATGATAGAAACAGTAGCCAGTATTCTCGGTAGATGTCACGACTCGACCACTAACATCAGCCCAACCATCCTCTATAGTGAAGGCTGGATGACTCGCCTTCTTGTTGCAGTTTCCATCGATGCCGGGATACATTTTCAGGATATTGATTTCAGCAGGATTCAAAACTGGTATTCCGAGGGTCTTTTGTCTTCACCATTCTTGCCGAGGACAAGAACGGACAGACTCGCGGAAGGTTACACGCATACCGACATGGCTCTCGGTGATTTTACAGTTGATTCTTCTGTTCGTGGGGATATCTCTATCACGGGTTCTGAAGGCATTTTCGGTGTCATAGAGGCGAAGATGGGAAGTAGGTTGAGTCCGGGCACAAAGCATGTGCCAGTTTACAATCAGGCCAGCCGTAACCTGGCGTGCATAGCTTTCAATACCCTCTCTACAAGGCACAGAATTTTCTTTATTGTGGCTGCACCGGAGAAAAAGATAGAGGAGCATGAGATGAGAAAACAGGTTGACATGAAAGTAATGCTTGCGCAGATCGCGAATCGTTTCGACTTATATGAAAGACAGAGTCCAGTATATGCCCTTAAAGAGGAAGTCCTTCGACGGGCAGGTCAGTGCGTATGTTCCGTGATATCATACGAATCCTGGCTTGAGAGACTTGGCCCCCACGGCAGCTATTCACCTCTCGTTGAGTTCAAGGAAAGATGCTATGCGTTCAATAAGATTGCCTAGCAACTTAAGCCATATCCCAGCGCATATTGAAGCTCCACCAACGTTCTAATGAGCCATGAGTCTCTGGTATGAAAACCTTATTTTGAGCCTGTGTGATTGCGGGGATAACCGGATGGAACAGGCGCAATGTATTCTTCGCTATCTATCCATGCGGGTTCCACGCCTCTGGTGGGAACGCGGGTTATCTACAGGCCGCATTGACAAAACCCATGCTTCTATAATCCGTATGTTTTCAAAGGAGCTATCATCCATTCTTCATCTCGAAAACGACAGTACGATAGCGCTGCTGATAGCATTAGCTTTTGCGAACGATCCACACGCGGAAATTGGTTTAAGTGCCATTGACGAAGGAAATAGTATCGAGGATTATCTTATGAGGGCAAGGGAAAAGCTGAAAGAACGTCCCGATCTGGTCAAAATAGCGGCAATGATCGAAAATGAATCCCAGCGCGACGCATAACTATTGGTCTTCAGAGAATTATACAATTGAGGGGATAAGAGAAAGTCTTCGATACTCGCAAACCATTGATAATAAAGAGCGCGCCCGCCGAGAATCGAACTCAGAACCTACGGATTAGAAGTTATTTAAAAGGGATAGCCCGCGTTTGCCATTCTTTTCTATTCTGTTCTTTTTATTGCCCTTCAGCCGAGTTAATAAAAGGTGGGCTATCTCTTCTTTTCCTTTCTTTTCTATATGTGAACTATACAAAAACTATACAGGCCGACGTGGTGATGCAGGAGGGAGAGAAATTCCCCCTCTCTGCATATCCGAAGCGCACACCAGTTCTTCCTCCTACCATTAATTCCTGTATAACTGTCATGTAAGCAGGTAAGATGTGCCCCAAGAAAGGCAGGGGGACTTAGTACTTCCTGGGTCGCCGAACCCTTATTTTCAGTCTGTCCCCTGCCTCTTGGAGCCATAATA
>DATKMQ010000115.1 GCA_035541755.1 Syntrophorhabdaceae bacterium | reverse complement strand
AATCTTTTTTACAAACGAGGGAGGTTCTGCATGAGTCAGAAGAAAATCACCATGAAACACGACAAACGGATAGCACTCGTCGCGCACGACAACAAGAAGAGTGACTTGGTCGAGTGGGCAGAATACAATCGAGTGCTTTTGGCCCACCACAAGATATACGCAACCGGAACTACGGGACAGATGTTGGAACGGGAGTTCGGCTTCGAGGTAAATAAGCTCCAGAGCGGGCCACTGGGCGGTGATCAGCAAATCGGCGCCAAGATAGCCGACGGTGAGATCGATTTTCTCATCTTCTTCTGGGACCCGCTTGAGCCGCACCCGCACGATCCGGATGTGAAGGCGCTTTTGCGCATGGCGGTTGTCTGGAACATCCCCATCGCCTGTAACCGCGCTTCTGCCGACTTTATGATCTCTTCACCGCTCATGGATGACGATTATGATCGCCTCGTGCCTGATTACGATGTATACCGTACCCGGAAAATAGAAGAGAACGATAGATGAGTCAGGCTACGTACCGTCGTAGAGTATTGCAAGCCTTATCCGGATTATACGCATTTACACCACCTTCAGGAAATTCTCTTTATCTCCTGGTTTGTTTGGTGCTACGGTAATAACACTATGGCAGATTGCAAGCGATGCGGCAGAGATCCTGAAGATCCAAAGACAATAAGCTGTTCCCATCAACCAATAGAGTACCAGGATGATGACGTATCTTTTCCTCGTCTGCCCTATTCGGAAGATGCAAAGGAAAGATGCCCTGTGTGTTACGTAAGGCCAGGGGGTATTCACCACGAGGACTGCTACATGGAGAGATGTCCCAGATGTGGGAAAAGGCTTACATCCTGCGGATGTCTTAAGAAATAAGGGCATTCATCAAGGAACCGATGATATACCAGAGCATTTCATGCAAAAAAACTCTAACTGAATGTTCTGCTGTCCAGGCAGCAGGCGGCGTAATCTTTGTACAGGAGCCGACGGACACCTTATGCGGCTCATCGATGAGATTCACACCAACTATCCCTTAAAGAAGCCATCACGCATCTTGGAACACCACAGATATTCAATACTGACCAGGGCAGCCAGTTTACTTGCGATGAGCTTACCGGTATTCTCAAAGAACATGATATACAGATCAGTATGGATGGACAACGTTTTCATTGAGAGGCTCTGGAGGAGCGTCAAGTATGAGGATGTTTACCTCAAAGCATATGGCTCAATTGCCACGGCAAGAAAGGAGCTTGGACACTGGTTCACACGACACAACGTGCAACGGCGTCATCAAGGTCTTGACAAGAAGACCCCTGACGAGGTTTACCGGTCACTACTACCACAAACAGAAAAAGTGGCATGAATATAGGCGGCTTATCACTTAACAACTGCTCAAGAGTGCCTAAAAAAGCCCGGCCGTCTCTGGTTGTTGTGCATCTGTGTGGTCAAGCAAGAATAAGCCTGATGATTTTATCATATAGCGGTATACTGATATAGAGTGATAGCCCCCTACTCGAGGAGACATTCTCTCAATGCGTATGAGTAGGGCCTGAAAACCGGTATCCTGGTTGTAATCCAGTTCGTTTGGTCTTACCTTCAATACGGAGAAACAAATCGTGAAACATTACGGTACGACCGTTCTCGGAAACCTCTTTCGTTTTTGGATGGGCCTGCGTGGAAAAATTGCAGAGCCGAAGCTTGTCGACGATGAGCCGTCTTTACGTTCGGAGTTATTGAGCGCCCATCAGATGAGGCAGCATGGCAGGAGCCTGGCAGGATTGCACAGA
The DNA here is from genome assembly GCA_035541755.1 of Syntrophorhabdaceae bacterium. NCBI lineage: Bacteria > Pseudomonadati > Thermodesulfobacteriota > Syntrophorhabdia > Syntrophorhabdales > Syntrophorhabdaceae > Syntrophorhabdaceae bacterium. Next base: position 12,446 of record DATKMQ010000115.1, on the reverse strand, counting down.
CTAAGCTCAGGTTACGCTGTCGAGCGACTTCTACCAAGACTTGCAGATAACGAGCAGATTTTGTACAAGGTCCGTAGCCTGCTCACGGACGCGGTTCGAGCAAAGCGGAGGATAACACCGGCCGGCGAATGGTTACTGGATAACTTCTATCTGATCGAAGAACAGATCCGCACAGCCAAGAGACACCTGCCCAAAGGTTACAGCAGAGGGCTACCCCATCTCGAAAAGGGCCCCTCGACGGGCCTTCCCCGCGTCTATGACATTGCCCTGGAAATCATCTCGCACGGCGATGGCCGGGTTGATCCGGAAAGCCTCAGCAACTTTGTAGAGGCTTATCAGACGGGTGCTGTATTGAAACTGGGCGAATTGTGGGCAATTCCCATCATGCTTCGTCTGGCGCTCATTGAAAATCTGAGACGCGTTGCAACACGGATCGCGGCCGACAGGATCGACAGAAACCATGCCGATCATTGGGCAGATGAAATGGCCCAGACTGCCGAAAAGGACCCCAAGAGTCTGATTCTGGTGATCGCGGACATGGCCCGGTCGAAGCCACCGATGGTGAGCGCCTTTGTTGCGGAGCTTACACGCCGGTTGCAGGGTCAGGGGGCCTCTCTGGCGTTGCCACTTAATTGGATTGAGCAACACCTGTCGGAGTCAAACCTGACAATTGAACAGCTTGTCCAGTCGGAAAACCAGCAACAAGCCGCTGACCAGCTTTCCATAAGCAATAGTATCGGAAGCCTTCGTTTCCTGGGCGCCATGGACTGGCGTAAGTTTGTCGAGGCCATGAGCGCTGTTGATGTAACCCTCCATGAAGACCCGGCTCAAGTCTATGGCGAGATGGATTTTGCCACGCGTGATCTATACCGTCATGCAATCGAGAAGATAGCAAGGAATAGTCCGTTGACAGAAGATCAGGTGGCTCGTGAGGCAGTCAGGCTTGCCGGGCAAGGGGCGGCCGAAAAGGGGAGCGATGACCGCTCGGCCCACGTCGGCTTCTATCTCATCGGCAAGGGTCTAACCGAACTCGAAGGGCTTGCCGGCGAGCGTTTTTCTGTTGCCGAGGTATTTCAGAAAACTGTGCGCCGGTACCCTCTTTCTTTCTATCTTGGCATGATCGGTTTGGTTACGGCGGCTCTGACCGGAGGTTTGCTGGCAAAGGCGCATGCCGCCGGACTATACGGTTTCTTGCTATGGCTCGCAGGTATTCTCTCGTTCCTGTGTCTAAGCCAGCTGGCAATATCTTTGGTGAACTGGTTTACGACGCAGTTCATTACTCCCCATGCCCTGCCGCGAATGGATTTCTCTAAAGGAATCCCATCGGAATCGCGCGCCCTGGTCGTGGTGCCGACTATGCTCACGGGCGCCCAAGGCATCGAACGTCTCATAGATGGGTTGGAAGTCCGGTTCCTTGCAAACAGGGACGAGAGCCTGTGTTTCGGCTTGCTCACAGATTTTGTGGACGCCGCCGAGGAGAGATTGCCGGAGGATGAGTTGCTATTGCAGACGGCCCGGCAAGGAATCGAAGGGCTGAATAAGAAATACCGGAACTCAAAGGGCGATCTATTTTTCCTGTTCCATCGTCCGCGCCTTTGGAACCCTTACGATCGAATCTGGATGGGATATGAGCGCAAGCGTGGGAAGCTCGCAGCGTTGAACTCTCTGTTGCGCGCCTCCTCCAAAGAAGACTTTTCACTCATAGTGGGCGATACTGAAGCACTATCGAAAGTCAGGTATGTTATTACTCTCGATACCGATACGCAACTGCCGCGTGATTCAGCCTGGCAGCTTGTGGGTGCCATGGCGCATCCTTTGAATCGTCCGCAATACGATGAAAGTAAACAAAGGATCTCTGAAGGATACGGTATTCTTCAACCACGGGTTGCTGTGAGTCTGCCCGGTACAAACCGATCCCGCTATGCGCGGATGTGGGGGAGCGATCCGGGCATTGACCCATATACGCGCATTGTTTCCGACGTTTACCAGGATCTCTTCGGGGAGGGCTCATTCATCGGCAAGGGTATCTACGATGTCGACGCCTTCGAGCAGGTGTTAAACGGGCGATTCCCTGAAAACAGGATCTTGAGCCATGACCTTATCGAGGGCTGTTACGCGCGTTCAGGGCTCATGAGTGACGTACAGCTATACGAAGATTATCCTTCCCGCTATGGCGCCGACGTGAGCCGGCGATACCGTTGGATTCGTGGCGACTGGCAGCTGCTGCGATGGATCCTGCCTTTTGTTCCCGGCGCTACCGCACGCCTTCAGAGGAATCCGCTCTCGGCCTTGTCCCAATGGAAGATATTCGATAACTTTCGGCGCAGTTTAGTGCCTTTTGCGCTGACGGCCCTGTTGCTGCTCGGTTGGACAACCCTTCCATACCCCTGGCTCTGGACATTATCGGTGATAGGGATTGTTTTGATCCCCTCTTTGATTACCTCTATTCTGGATCTGCTTCAGAAACCACAAGATGCGCTTTTGAACCGACACATATCCGTTTCGGTCCGCCTGAGCGGCAGGAGTTTTGTCTCAAACGTATTTACATTGTTTTGTTTGCCCTACGAGGCGTATTTCAGCATGGATGCTATTATACGCACTCTCTGGCGTATGTTGGTCACGGGCAAGAGACTTCTCGAATGGAATCCTTCGGGTGATGCGGATCGCAAGAGCCGGGCAGATGTCACAGGCTCGTACCTGACCATGTGGATCTCTCCCATCCTTGCTGTTACCGCATCGGTCTATCTTGTGTTCTCGAGACCGGCTTCCTTGAGTATCGCCCTGCCGATATTAGGTTTCTGGTTTTTTTGCCCCTTCGTTTCATGGTGGTTGGGCCTTCCTCTCACCCGGCACGAGGCACGGCTTACGGGCGATCAGGTTATGTTTCTAAAAAAAATGGCACGAAAGACCTGGGGCTACTTCGAATCATTCGTGGGGCCCGAGGACCATTGGCTGCCACCCGACAACTATCAGGAAGGCCCCGTTTCCATGGTCGCTCACCGCACATCTCCGACTAACATGGGGCTTGCGCTACTGGCCAATCTTACCGCCTATGATTTCGGTTACCTTTCCGCCGGACAACTTGTCGAGCGTACGTCAAAGGCGCTCGATACCATGGATGCCATGGAACGCTACAGGGGACACTTCTACAATTGGTACGATACCCGGACTCTCACACCATTGTTGCCGACCTATATTTCGACGGTAGATAGCGGGAACCTTGCCGCAGATCTTCTGATTTTGCGGCTTGGACTCGCCGCTCTTCCCGATGAGAAAATCGTGGGGGATAGGATATTTGCCGGCCTCAACGATGCGCTTGAGGTTCTCACGGATGTTGCGGGGGCGGAGCCCATGGTCGCATTGACTAACCTGCAGGCCGAAATGGAGTCCGTGTTGAGTTCACAATCGACGACACTATCCTCTGTACGACAGGGTCTTGTTCGACTGGCTGCCTGTGCCCTTGAAGCGCTCCACGGTTTCGAGGCCGATCCCGAGAGCCAGATGTCATGCTGGGCCCGTGCTATGAGTGACCAATGCGGAGCAGCGCTTAATGAGCTGACGCTCCTTGCTCCCTGGACGGCCCTATCGATCTCTCCAGAGGCGCGCCAAAGCGTTCCCAGTCTCGATGCAATCCTAACGCTCCGTCAACTGGCCGACCTTGATAAGAGACTGCCCCCCGGGCTCATCGCAGGCCAAAGTGAACCTGACGTGACAGACGGGCAGCGCAAAGAGCTCGATGATCTCAAAGGTCTTATCACCGGTGCAAGTCTTTTTGCCAGGGCGAGGATATCGAGGATTGAGACGATGACACGCCACTGCGGTGAACTGGCCTCTATGGAGTATGACTTCCTGTACGACGAGCCCCGGCATCTGATGGCCATCGGTTACAATGTGAGCGAACATCGGTGTGACACGAGCTACTACGATTTGCTGGCTTCGGAAGCGAGACTCTGCACTTTTATCGCCATTGCGCAGGGACAGTTGCCGCAGGAGAGCTGGTTTGCCCTGGGACGTCTGCTCACGACGGCGAGCGGAGAACCCATTCTTCTTTCCTGGAGTGGCTCCATGTTCGAGTACCTGATGCCACTTTTGGTGATGCCAACCTATGAAGGGACGTTACTTGACGAGACCTATAAGGCTGCCGTAACCGAGCAAATAAAGTACGGCAAGACACGCGGGGTACCCTGGGGTATTTCGGAATCGGGTTACAACGTTATCGACGCTCATCTCAATTATCAGTACAGCGCCTTTGGGGTGCCGGGCATCGGGCTCAGACGCGGGTTGGCCGGTGATCTGGTGGTTGCGCCCTATGCATCTGCGCTGGCGCTCATGGTGGCTCCCGAAGAGGCCTGTTTGAATCTCGAGAAGCTTGCCTCTTTTGGTTTTGAAGGAAAATATGGATTCTATGAGGCTATCGACTACACTCCCACGCACCTGCCACGCGGTCAATCGAGCGCGGTAATACGATCCTTCATGGCCCATCACCAGGGCATGAGCTTCCTCTCTTTTGCCTACCTACTGCTCGATCGCCCCATGCAGAGGCGATTCGAGTCGGACCCCATGTTTCAGGCGACCACGCTTTTGCTGCAGGAGCGGGTACCGAAGGCTACGGCCTTCTATTCCCATACCGCGGGACTATCCGATGCGCACTCAACCGCACATGAGGTAGACCAGATGCCGGTGCGTGTCTACACGAGCCCCGACACACCCATACCTGAGGCGCAGCTGCTTTCGAACGGCCGATACCACGTGATGATTACGAATGCCGGCGGGGGCTATAGTCGCTGGAAGGACATTGCCGTGACCCGTTGGCGCGAGGATGGTACCTGCGACAATTGGGGCTTCTTCTGTTACATACGTGATCTCGCGAACGGTTCTTTCTTCTCAACGGCATATCAGCCGACACTCAAAGAGACAAAACAGTATGAAGCAATTTTCTCCGAGGGGCGAGCGGAGTTTCGTCGCCGTGATCAGTCCTTTGATACCCATGCAGAAATAGCTGTTTCGCCCGAGGATGACATTGAGTTGCGCCGGGTCACCATCACAAACCGCGCGCAGACGCGCCGAACACTTGATGTGACGAGTTACGCGGAGGTAGTTCTTGCCTCGCCCGCCGCAGACGCGCTTCATCCGGTCTTCAGTAATCTCTTTGTTCAAACGGAGATCATTCATCACAGACAGGCCATTCTTTGCACCCGCCGACCCCGCTCCTCAAGCGAGCAGGAGCCTTGGATGTTTCACCTTATGGCCGTGCATGGGGCGGAGGCGGGAGGGGTTTCCTATGAGACCGACCGTACACGGTTCATTGGCCGCGGAAACACGACTGCCAATCCGGCGGCCATGAGCAGTACATCCGTGCTTTCCGGCGGTGAGGGTCCGGTTCTCGACCCTGTTGTCGCGATACGGCATCAGATAAGCCTCGATCCGGATCAGTCCACCGTCATTGATATTGTCACAGGTGTTGCGGATACACGGAACCTTTGCATGGGCCTTGTCGAGAAATACCACGATAAGCACCTCGCGGACCGAGTCTTTGATATGGCGTGGACGCATAGTCAAGTCTTTCTGCGGCAGATCAATGCGAGCGAAAGTGATGCGCAACTCTACGCACGCCTTGCCAGTTCTATTATCTATGCCAACTCTTCCTTACGGATTGACACGGCAACCTTGCTCAAGAACCTCCGGGGGCAATCGGGTCTCTGGGGCTATTCCATATCGGGGGATCTCCCGATCGTGTTGTTGCGAATTCAGGACCCGGCCAACCTGGATCTGGTCCGTCAACTCGTACAGGCGCATGCGTACTGGCGGCTAAAGGGATTGCCGGTAGACCTGGTCATCTGGAACGAAGATCACGCGGGTTATCGGCAGGTCCTGCAGGACCAGATCATGGCGCTTATCAGCGCCGGCGGAGAGACCAACGTGACGGACCGGCCCGGCGGCATATTTGTGAGACCCGGGGATCAGATTTCAAATGAAGACCGTGTCCTACTGCAGGCGGTGGCCAGGGTCATTCTCACTGACCTCAGGGGAACACTGACGGAACAGATCAACCGCCGTGCTCTTAACGAGACAACAATTCCGTCGCTTATGCCTACCCGCACGCATCGCCCTGAGTCAACAGCCGTAGCGGCCCTCCCCCGCGAGGACCTGGTGTTCGGGAACGGGTTGGGAGGGTTTACGCGTGATGGCAGAGAGTATGTTATTTCCACAGCCCGCGGGCAGGTCACGCCGGCGCCGTGGGTAAATGTGCTGGCCAATGGTAGCTTCGGGACCGTTGTCTCCGAGAGCAATGCCGGTTACACGTGGAGCGAGAATGCCCACGAGTTCCGCCTGACCCCGTGGTACAACGATCCGGTGACCGATGTATGCGGAGAAGCCTTCTACGTTCGCGATGAAGAGCGGGGTCATTTCTGGTCCCCCATGCCGCTCCCCAGCCGTGGAGCTACCCCTTACGTCACCAGGCACGGGTTCGGCTACAGCGTCTTCGAGCATACCGAACGTGGCATCAGGACAGAGGCTTGGATATATGTGGCTCTTGACGCGCCTGTCAAGTTCACCGTGCTCAAAGTGTTTAACCAATCGGGTCGTGCTAGGCGACTCTCCGCTACAGGGTATGTGGAATGGGTCTTGGGTGACGTGCGGCCCAAGTCGGTCATGCATGTCATTACCGAGGTCGACCCTCAGAGCGGTGCTCTTTTCGCACGTAACCCTTACAATAGTGAGTTCACGAACAGGATCAGTTTTTTCGATGTTGACGATTCGTCGAGGACTATAAGCGGTGACCGCGTAGAATTCCTTGGACGTAACGGTACTTCGGCCCATCCCGCCGCTATGGACCGGTCTCGACTCTCGGGTAGAGTGGGGGCAGCTTTGGATCCCTGCGGTGCTATCCAGGTTGCATTCGAGCTTGCCCAGGGGGAAGAGCGTGAATTTGTCTTCATGCTTGGCGCCGGTCGGGACGTCGATGACGCGGCTAATATCGTCATGCGCTTCAGGGGGTCTGTGGCGGCACGGGAGGAGCTTGAGGCGGTGTGGCGGTACTGGAACCGCACCCTCGGTGCGGTGCGCGTGGAGACCCCAGATCCCTCAATCAACTTTCTCGCCAATGGTTGGCTCATATATCAGACCCTCGCGTGCCGCTTCTGGGGCCGCAGTGGCTACTATCAGTCCGGAGGCGCCTTCGGTTTTCGTGACCAGTTGCAAGACGCGATGGCTCTTGTTCACGCCGAGCCACAACTCATGCGGCAACACTTACTCCTCTGTGCTGGTCGTCAGTTTCCGGAAGGAGATGTCCAGCACTGGTGGCATCCTCCGTCAGGCAGGGGCGTGCGCACACACTGCTCCGACGATTTCCTCTGGCTCCCGTTGGCTACCTGTCGTTACGTTTTCAATACTGGGGATACGGGGATATTGGATGAACCCGTCCGTTTCATTAAGGGCCGTCTTGTGAACGCTGAAGAGGACTCCTACTATGATCTGCCGAGCCGGTCCGAAGAGACGGCCCCCCTTTACGATCACTGCGTACGGGCTATCCTGAGAGGTCTCAGATTCGGTGAGCACGGGCTGCCCCTTATAGGTTCCGGTGACTGGAACGACGGCATGAACATGGTAGGTAAAGACGGTAAAGGTGAGAGTGTATGGCTGGCATTCTTCCTCTATGAGGTCCTCACGCGGTTTGTTGGGGTAGCACATCTGCGTGACGATGTGCCTTTCGCGCAGCGCTGTGAGAGAGAAGCCGAAAAATTGAAACGTAATATTGGGAAACATGGTTGGGACGGGGAGTGGTATCTACGCGCATACTTCGATGACGGCACGCCGCTCGGCTCGTCGCACAATCCCGAATGCCGCATCGATTCCATTGCGCAGAGCTGGTCTGTTCTCTCCGGGGCTGCCGATGTGAAGCGCTCGCACATGGCCATGGACGCTGTAGATAAATACCTGGTCGACCGGGACCACACACTCGTCCAGCTTCTGAACCCACCTTTTGACAAGTCCGATCTGGATCCGGGCTACATCAAGGGATACCTTCCAGGGATCCGGGAAAATGGCGGTCAGTACACACATGCTGCTATTTGGGCAGCCATGGCCTTCGCTTCATTGGGTGACGGCAAAAGAGCGTGGGAGCTCTTGACCATAATGAACCCCGTTCATCATGGGAGGTCAGTGGATGAGATCGGGACGTACAAGGTGGAGCCTTACGTAGTTGCGGCCGACGTCTATGCCACCGCGCCCCACATAGGCCGTGGCGGCTGGACGTGGTACACTGGATCGGCCGCATGGATGTACCGGCTTATTGTGGAATCTCTTCTCGGACTGAGACTCGAAGTGGATAAACTGCATGTGGAACCCTGTCTCCCGGCTGATTGGGAGGGTTTTACGGTTGACTACCGTTACCGGCAAACGGTTTATCATATAAAGGTCACGCGGCGACCGGCAGGGGGGGACAGCGCGAGCATTATTGTCGATGGCGTGGCGCAGGAAGACGGAACGATTTCGCTCATTGACGATCATGTTGACCACTCGGTAGAGGTCCGGTGCAAGACACTCCCCCCCGCGACCGCATAGCAATCAACCACTCACAAAGCCCTGAAAGTCAACACCTCAATAGCTCCCCCGCCTTAATTGCTGTCGATATCTCCCAACGACAGCAAAACCGACCGCAAGTTATCTGTACATCTTTTATTCCCTGCAGGTTCTTTACTATAGTCGCGACAGCATCGGCAATTCTGCGGCAGCTTCTCCGATACCCTTAGGAACTGGGCAAACATCGACGCGCACGGAAGAAAGCGACTCCACCACTCCGTTGGGTGTGAAGCAGGCCAGGATAATAACAAGCAAGGCGTTCAGTGTCGTATCTTATCCTCTTTCTTTCTCGCCTGGTACTCATCCATTTCCTTTTTGTACTTGGCCAGGTCGTACTTATTAAAGCACTTGTCACAGTACTCTTTTAGGTCGTTTTCCTTATCGATGATCGCCCAGTACGCGGCCTTGGAACCGCACTTTACACATGTCGGCATCGCGGCTTCCTCCAGCACCAAGCTTCTTTCGGATACTGGGATTTACGCATAGGTATCAACCCCTGGTCACCAGACCGCATGTCACGGTTTGTGCTTGATACAGAAGGGTAATGGCAACCAGTTCTCTCATTGTTTTATCTTTTCCATGAAGAACTTAATAAGGTCAATCGGAAGAGGGAATACAATGGTGGAATTCTTCTCTGTCGATATTTCAATCAGCGTCTGCAAATAACGGAGCTGAAGCGCCATGGGGTTTTTGGAGAGTATATCCGAAGCTTCGGAAAGCTTTGTGGAAGCCTGATATTCGCCTTCGGCGCCGATAACCTTCGCTCTTCTTTCCCGCTCGGCCTCTGCCTGCCTTGAAATGGCCCGCTGCATCTCCTGGGGAAGATCAACGTTCTTAACCTCCACGTTCGATACCTTCATACCCCATGATTCAGTGTGGGTGTCGAGTATCTCCTGTAGCCTCTCGTTGATCTGTTCCCGGTGAGAGAGGAGATCGTCAAGTTCTGCTTGACCGAGTACGCTTCGGAGCGTCGTCTGGGAGAGCTGGCTTGTTGCGTAAAGGTAATTCTCCACATCGATGATGGCCTTTAAGGCATCGATTACCCTGAAAAACACCACGGCATTTACCTTAATCGTCACATTGTCTTTTGTGATGACATCCTGCGGAGGGATATCAAGCACCACGGTCCGGAGACTCACTTTGACCATCCTGTCGATGACAGGGATAAGGAGAATGAGCCCCGGCCCCTTGGGCGTTCCGAGAACTCTCCCGAGCCTGAATATAACGCCTCTTTCGTATTCCTTTAAAACCTTTATTGCACTGCTGAGAAAAAAGATAACGACAACCACTACAAATAAATAAACAGGTATCATTCTTAGCCTCCGTTTTTGTCTTGATCGTAAGGATGGATTTACGGATTTTGCTGCCAATCACTTCCGATCCATTCGCTGGTCCTCGATTTTCTTTAACGCTCATCGGCTTCCATAATCACTTTTGTCGAAGAACCTTTCAAGCTCTACCAAATACCCGTTTCTGTGTCTTCCATTTCTCGCTACGAAACGCCTTAAGGAAGGGCAGCATGAGTGTGTTAATGCTTGTATTGTCGATCAGTGCCATTTTGTACCTCAGAAAAATTCGATCTTTAAGAAATTAACCCTAAACATATCTGAATTGACGAGACGTTAGACCTTGCCGGCAAGGCGCTGTTGATTCTCAGGAGTGAGCGGCTTGCCCGCACTCACGCTTTTACTTCGTTGAGCCACCGGATCGGGGTCTGTCGCCGGATGCCGCTCCAGAAAACGTTCTCTAACTTTCGCCATAATCTGATTGCGCGTCATCCGGTTAACCGTTTCAACGCCTACGATGCGTTCACCGAGTTTGTGTTTTTCGAGGCGCTGTTTCAATTCACTCTTAGCCTCACCGGGACCAAATATCAAAATAGACTCGGCATCTCGAATGGAAGCAATCACGGCGTCGTAGTAAATAGTGAGATGTCCTTTGAACGCTCGTTGGCGGCTGTCCTGTTCGGGCACCTGGTGCGGTTCATAGGGACCCTTAAGGGGTGAGTCACCGGAACGGCGAAGCTGTTTTTCAACCTTCGATAGTATCAGTCCCACCTCTTCCCCCTTTTCGGTAACGTTCACTACAACAGCCTTTCTATGGTCAATCCATAAACCCACTCTTGTTTTCATCCTTGCTCCTCTTAATTCTTCGCGATCTCCGATAAAAGTCCTATATCAACGTAAGATTGAAACAACCCATCGTAAAGTGATTATCAGTCTGTTTGGGAGGAATTCATGACTTTTTCAAATATTTGTGCAGAAAGTCGCTTGAGAAAACGGTAACGTTCAGTACTCTAAAGCGGTAAGGGCTTCTATCGTGCAGGATTCCAGAGAATAGAGGAAATCCGAGGAGGAATTAATGGTGGTAATCGTACTCACCATTGCCGCAATCGCTGTTGCTCTGTATGCGGTAGAAGATTTTTTCAGAAAGTCATGGAAAAATGATGATGTTAAGGCGCATAGATTAGATCAAATTGTTGTTATACTCTTTGCTATATTTCTGCTCTTACTCGCCGCTGTAATAAAGTTTACGTGGTACTCAAAATAGCACCTTCTTCCCAAATTAGGACACTACCCAGGAAGGGTTGCTGTTTTACGATTATTATGCTACAATGCAGCTGCAAGTTTTATTGATCCCCAATCTTCTTACGTTCCACTCTTATTCTTTATCCTAAAAAGGGAAGACTGCCAGATTCCCCAGCAGAAAAAACGGAAAAGCTGTTATGGCTTCCAAACCTCATATTCTCGTTGCGGACAATGACAACGATGCGTTGGCCGTGACCACGGCTGTTCTGGAACGTTTGGGTTACAACACACAGGGTGAAGCGAAGAGCTTCGCGGCGCTGAAGACCTTTTCCGATGACCCCGGCAAGTTTGACCTTATCATTATTGAACCCGTGATGCCAGACCTGTCGGGAATAGACCTCGCCGTGCGCGTAAGGCCCATACGGAGAGGTTGTCCGGCCATGTTTTATTCGGGATACACTGATCGGTCCTTGGAGGAAACCATAAAGACCGCCGGGCTTCCTCAAGCCCTTCCCAAACCGCTGGGATCGCCGGAAATGGGAGAAGCAGTGAGGGAAGCATTGCCCAATGGACACGCAAATGAGTAGGAACCAGGAGACATTCGATGATCGCACTTAGCTATTTAATACAAGTTGGCATATGCGAGTCAGTTCGAGAAACGATTAAACAAGCGCTTGCCCAGAGCGATGATGTGCATGTAAGGCTAAGAGCCAACACTATCCCTGCTACCGACAGTATACTGAGAACGGTAAGTTCAAACCCGGAGGTAGATACCGAGGAAAGAATGAAGGATCACATAAAGCAGCATATACTGGGTAGTCTTCACTTAACTGAAACTCAAAGGGAACGTCTTTACTCATTACTGTAAATGAGTTCACGGAAAAACCCGACATACAAAGGAGAACAAGAATGGCAGAAGGTACAGTAAAGTGGTTTAATGATTCAAAGGGTTTTGGTTTTATTACGAAGGATGACGGTACAGATGTCTTTGTGCACCATACTTCCGTTCAGGGGAGCGGTTTTAAATCGCTTACTGAAGGTGACGCGGTAAGTTTTGATCTCGTAAACGGACCCAAGGGTCCCGCCGCTGCAAACGTCTCCAAAGGCTAAACCAAACAAGGCAGGTTAAGTCTTCTTAACCTGTCTTTTCTTAACGAGAGAGTCCGGAATTAAAAGAGTAACGGGCCTTTGTACCACAAACTTAAATTGATCAGGACGGAAGATTGATGTATAATGAGAGAACTTCAGCAGATGAATTTGCTAAAATGCCCTTTTGCAGCGAGAGGGCGTTTTCTGTCTTTGGAGAATAAAATGGCAAACAAGCGCTCTGAAATG
>DATKMQ010000114.1 GCA_035541755.1 Syntrophorhabdaceae bacterium | reverse complement strand
CATTTCAGAGCGCTTGTTTGCCATTTTATTCTCCAAAGACAGAAAACGCCCTCTCGCTGCAAAAGGGCATTTTAGCAAATTCATCTGCTGAAGTTCTCTCATTATACATCAATCTTCCGTCCTGATCAATTTAAGTTTGTGTTGAAGCCAGTTATTCTTTCCGCGATGGTAGAACGCACTGGCAGTCCTCTCGAATTTCGCAGGGTGATCGCCTGACAGGCCTTGTCCAATGTTGCGCACGCGGGCCTTCAGGGCCCGGTTCGCCATCAGGCTGATCCCGCAACAATCCCGTGCTTTTGCGACGTCTCGTTAAGAAAAGACAGGTTAAGAAGACTTAACCTGCCTTGTTTGGTTTAGCCTTTGGAGACGTTTGCAGCGGCGGGACCCTTGGGTCCGTTTACGAGATCAAAACTTACCGCGTCACCTTCTGTAAGCGATTTAAAACCGCTCCCCTGAACGGAAGTATGGTGCACAAAGACATCTGTACCGTCATCCTTCGTAATAAAACCAAAACCCTTTGAATCATTAAACCACTTTACTGTACCTCTGAACATATGCTACTACCTCTCTGTTAAGTATTTTTGAAGGATGCGGATTGTGTGTTGTGGAGATACTACAAAAAAGAATCTTTCTGCGGTTACTACAAACAAATCTTCCGAAACTTTCAATTGGACTTATTATTGCATATTACCGGCAGAATAGCAATACATTTGAAGAAAGGGTAGTGGGTCACTGACCCACTACCGAAAAAAACGTGGTATTCCCCCGGACGGCAACCAATCATGAAAACGGGATGAGCATAACCCATCCCGTCGCCTTTAGCCAATTTCCCTTTTTAAGCATCCGCTTACTTGCTATACAACTGGATGAGACGTTGCGCTTCATTGAGTATCTTTGTTCCGGGAAGTCCCTTTGCATCGAGTTCCTGCGCTTCTTTCACAGCTATTGTCTTGATTGGCGCATAGAACTTTGTCATCTCTTCCTGTGAAAGGGGTATGAATTCAACACCAAGCTTCTTTCCCGCATCCATCGCGTGCTGATTGTGCTCCTCGAACTCGACTTCCATCTCCCGGCTATAGTATTCTATGTTGCTCTCGATGACCTTTTTCACGTCAGAGGGAAGGCTGTTAAACTTATTGAGGTTCATCATCCTGCTGCCGGTACGTGCGTGGTAAAAATTGATCACCGAGACATACTTTGCCACCTCGGCAAATTTCATGGACTCGAGTGCCTCGACGGGGATGATAGTTCCATCGATGATGCCCTTTTGCAGATCCACATAGGCTTCAGCACCCGGTATGGACATGCCTTCTACGCCCAATTCTTTGAGTGCAATCGCGACGTCACCGTAGGCTATTAATCTCATGCCCTTCAGATCAGCTATTTTCCGAACAGGCTTCCTGGTAATAAGCTGATTCATAAACCCGCCCCAGCAGAGCACCTTCATCCCCTTATAATCGTTCTCAATATCGGGGAACTTGGTGAGTAATTCCCTAAAGACCCTGGCGCCCACGTCCACATTATTTACGCCATAGAAGAAATTAAAGCTGGCTTTGGTGATCGGAAAACCGCTCTTCGAGGTTGTCGGATTGACAAAGGCCATATCAACAGCCCCCTGGGTGAGCTCCTCAACGGCGTCCCTGCCGCCTATCACCGCTCCTCCCCAGTAGGGTTTAAACTTCACCTGCCCGTTTGTCTCTTTTTCGACCTTTGCCATCAATTTCCTATCGGTAACGCTGAAGGGATGATCGACACCAAAGGGTGTGCCGTAAGTTATCTCGATGACGTTCTTCGGCTGGGCCATTGCTGCGCCTGCAACTCCGGCCATGATAAGGCATGCCGCAACCAATGAAATGATACTGTTTCTTGCCATTTTCATTTCTATTACCCCCTTATTTTTTGTCTTCGAATCAGGCGGCTATTTAGCTCCTACCACTACGCCGCCGTCCACAGGCATCGCAATACCTGTAACAAATGAGGCGGCATTCGAACAGAGCCAGAGTACGGCTTGCGCAACCTCTTCCGGCCCGCCCAGCCGGCGTAAAAGACATCCCTCCATAAAGGGCTCCTTCATCTCCGGACGTGCGTCCAATAGCTTCTCAATCCATGGCACCGTGGTGGGACCTGGGCACACAGCGTTGACTCGTATGCCTGCCTTGGCATACTCCACTGCCGCCGCTTTAGTCAAACCAATAACAGCATGTTTAGCTGAGGCGTATGCTGCTCTGCCCGGCCGATTCACAATGAGTCCCGCTACCGAGGACGTATTCACAATGGCGCCAATCCCTTGTTTTAACATCTGTGGGATCTCATACTTCATACAGAGCCATACCCCCTTGAGGTTCACGTTGATTTCCTTGTCCCAGTCAGCCTCTGCGCAGTCTGCTATCAAAGCAGAGGGTGTTCCTACAGCGCCTCCGCCTGCATTATTGAAGGCACAGTCGAGCCGCCCGTAGGCTTCCACCGTGGTTTTGACCATAGCTTCGACCTCAGTTGCCTTTGAGACATCACACTGGACGAACATTCCCGTGCCGCCGGCTTCCTCAATCATGCGCACAGTGTCGCGCAATGGCACGACACTCCGGCTGGCTACCACAACCTTTGCCCCTTCCGCTGCAAATGCCAGTGCGGTGGCCTTGCCGATCCCTGAGCTTCCGCCGGTTACCAGTACAACCTTACCCTCAAACGATTTTGCCATCTTGCTCCTCCCATACCCCATTTTTCTTTTTAATCATTTACTGGTGACTCATATTAAGGCGTAGCAGAACAACTTAAGTCAAACTTATCACATTTGCTTTTCTCTTGCTAACTGACTCTCAAGTCTCTCGCAGAACCCGATCTACTTATATCTGCCTGTCTGCTCTCAAACGAGTACGACATTCATGTGGCTTTTTTTGGCGAACACCGCCTTAAGTTTCCCGGCTCCCCCTGCCATGAGTCCATTCTCTCGCAATCGGAAGCGGATTTCAAGGAGAAAACAGACAGGCCGTATCACTATTGATTCTCTTTTTCACCAAAGCGTGTCCGAATTCTCTTCTTCGGATACATGTAGACGCCAGAATGTTCGTTCAATCTTCGGGGGACGTCTTGCCGTGTCCTCTGTGACGCCGTTGCGTCAATATGGTGAGGGCCAGGACTGAACAGCCGGCCATTACGCCAATCATGGGCCTCGCCGTCCCGTCGTAAAGATAGCTTACGAGCCCCGATGCCACCGCCCCCATCAACTGCTGGATACTCCCCATAAGCGCCGCTGCGAAGCCCGCTTTCCGTGCGAAGGGTTCGAGCCCCAGTGCTATCGAGTTGGGGTTAATAAGACCATGGCAGCATATGAGGCCCGAGAGAAGGATCAGGATGCCTATCCCTTTGCCGGGGAGCAGAAAAGACCAGATCAGAAGACTCAGCGCCAAGCAGCACTGCATAGTGATTACGGCCAGCAATATCTGAGCGCTGCCTTTCACTCTCAGGAATACCCGGTTGAGCTGACTTGCGATCACCAGGCCCACCGCGTTGGCGCCATATATCCATCCGAATTGCGTGGCCGAGAAACCATTCAGCTTCATATACACCAAAGGGGACCCGGCGAGGTAGGCAAAGAATACCCCCATGCTGAGAGAAGATACACAGATATACGTGAAGAACACAGGCTCCTTGAAGAGAGAGACATAATCAACCGCAACCTTTTTCGGATGAAGGGAGATGGCGGAATCAGCGGCCTTACTCTCATCAAGATATCTGAGGGCCATGACAAGAACGAATCCAGCAATGACCGCGAGGATGAGAAAGATAAATCTCCAGCCGAGTGCAGTCGCCACGAAACCCCCGATCGTAGGGGCGATAACCGGGGACACGCCAAAAATCAGGATCAGAGTGGAAAGCACTCTGGCCGCCTCCCTGCCTGAAAACAGATCACGGACAACCGCCCTGGCGCCTACTATGCCGACGCAGCTTCCAAGGGCCTGAAACAACCGCAGGACGATCAGGAAATGTACGGATGGTGAGCAGGCGCAACCCAGAGTGGCCAGTATGTACATCATGAGCCCGATCAATAACGGCTTCTTCCGCCCATAACGGTCAAGCAATGGACCCCAAAGCATCTGCCCCACCGAGATTCCGATAAAATAGCTTGTCAGCGAAAGCCCCACGTGGCCGATGTCTGTTTTCAGACCGGCCGCTATGGCAGGAAAACCGGGTAGATACATGTCAATCGAGAAGGGCCCGATCGCCGACAGGGAACCAAGAAGAAGAATCATAGTGTTGTAACGTTTTCGATCCATTATCAATGTATCCCGCGACACTTCACGACAGAACCGGCGTGTGCGGAATACGCCTTATGCATGTCGATACGCCGCGCTTTTCAATCCGGACAATGACGCACTCGCACTGGCGGCTACTCGCCTGTCTTCTCCTTAATCCTGCTCAGAGGATGTTTTTCCGGCAATAATACAGGTGATTATTCGACGGAAGGTTAGAGTGCTGTGAAAAGTTTACGATAAAAGAGACTGACGTTCAAGTTTGTATTGAAATTTGAGCGCCTTGCTTAATATCGGCTTTTCACAAAAATGCGTGGCGCTTTGTACAGGCGGACCGTGAGCTCCATCCGGTAATTATGTAGCAAATAACCTAATGCTTGCGCTCTCGTCTTGCTATTAGCCAATGTGGGACAAATACTAACAAAGCTACAAATACAATGACGGTTGAACCGATTAGACCTTGAAGCGATTTTCTTTTTTCCATATTTAAGGCTATAGTCCTTCTTGTGTCTATTATATGTTGTTTAGCTTCTTCCGAAAGCTTAGAATATTCGACCTTTCCATCTTCTCCATCAGCACTAAAGGGATCCAGGTTATTGATAACATTTTCTAATTCAATTTGCCTTATGGTTATATGCGGATAATACATTCCTACAAGGCCATATATACCCGTCCCTAAACCAATGGCTCCGACCGTTATCGAAACAAAACAAACTATCAATGCGTACATAGTTAGTACGTTCTTGTTCATACCACTCTTCCCTTCGGGTCGATATTATTCATTGTGTGTTGCAACATTCTTCTTTCGCGCGCAAAAATTATTGAATGAATAATGAAAAAGGACATTGATACACAAAAGATAATGATTGATTTAACTAAGACATGCAAATCACGCTTTTGTATAAAGCCAGAGCATCTACGTATCTTTTATGCGCATGCCACCAAAGCATTCGCTTATCTTCCTCAGTGAACGTATTTACGTCTCTCTTGAGCTCCTTATCGCTGACTCCAAAGAGTCGCATCAGATCTCTATGAGATTCGTATGAATTTGCGCTTATTACTACTTCAGGATATTTCATTCCGACAAGGCTGTATATCCCTGTTCCCAATGCAACTGAAGCGAGCACTAATGATATGAAGCAAATTATCAGAGCATATATTTCAATCGAATTTTTCTCCATCATATTCTCAATACCCCTGTCCAACCTGAAAAATCAGCCAGGGCGTTCGATCGGGCGGATTGCCTCTGTTGGCCGTCTTT
>DATKMQ010000113.1 GCA_035541755.1 Syntrophorhabdaceae bacterium | reverse complement strand
AAGCCGTATAGTCTGGACGAGCTCTACGAAAAGCTTCGAGGGTATTATTGACCGCGATGACCGATCATAGACGATCGACTGATGCGCACCGTTATACCGTTCAGATCTGTGTCTTCCCCACACCCAATCATTCTTTTTTCTTTTGATCCAGTACCCGGCGGACCGCCTGGGCGAACTCCTCTCGTGCCATGGGTTTCATGAGGTATTCTTTGATACCCGCTTCCCTCGCTATGTCCGGAGAGACGGTCTCACTGTGACCCGTGCAGAGGATGATCGGGATATCGGGCCGTATCTTGAGAAGCTCTTTGGAGAACTGAACACCGGTCATAGCTGGCATGGTGTGATCGGTAATCACAAGATCAAACTGGGAAGGATCGGAAGAGAAGAGTTTTAAGGCCTCTTTGATGTCAGTTACGGCGGTTACCTTATAACCCAGACGGGTAAGGGTAGTCCTGCCCCATTCGGTAAGCATGGGTTCGTCATCGATAAAGAGGATCCTCTCCGTGCCTTTCGCAGCCTGGACGGTACTTATCTCATCGTTTAGAGGTGAGGCCTTCACCTTGGGGAGGAATACCTGGAAGGTGGAGCCTGATCCCGGTGTGCTCTCTACGGTGATGGTACCTTGAAGGTCTTTCACGATCCCGTATACTACCGCTAATCCCATGCCGGTGCCTTTACCCACTTCCCGTGTGGTAAAGAAGGGTTCAAAGACCCGTTTCATCACATCCGGTGTCATGCCGATACCGGTATCCTTTACGGTGAGCTGCACGTACTCTCCGGGCATTACATCTTGTTCCAGTACGGGGGACTCCGGTGTGAAGTCGATATCGGAGAGGGCAATCTCTAAGGTTCCTCCTCTCTCCTGCATGGCAAGGGAGGCGTTCGTGGCAAGGTTCATGAGGATCTGCTGCACTTCAACCGGGGAGGCAAGTATTGTATCGGAGCTTGCGGTGATGGCGAGGTCGATCCTAATCGTTGTGGGAATAGAAGCCCGTAAGAACTGGATAGTCTCCTTGATAAGAGGGGTAAGCGATAGGGGACTTCTCTCATAATTGGTCTTTCTGCTGAAGATGAGGATCTGCTTTACGAGATCTCTCGCCCTCATTGATGACTTAAGGATGTACTGGAGGTGCCTTTTTACTTCCGGGTCGGTAGAATCTTCGAGCGCCATCTCGGTAAACCCAATGATAGCGGCAAGGATGTTGTTGAAGTCATGGGCGATGCCTCCTGCCAGGGTACCGACTGCTTCCATCTTCTGGGATTGGCGAAGGGCATCTTCGGCTTGCTTGCGTTCGGCCATTTCCAATTCCAGATCTTTGTAAGCCTCTTCCAACTCTGAAGTACGCTCTTTCACGCGCAGCTCAAGGCCATCGTAAGCTTGACGCAGGGTCTCCTCGGCGCGTTTGATCTCGGTGACGTCCTGGTAAGTGCATATTATCCTGTACACAGTGCCATCTTCCTTTAACAAGGGTTCAGCGTTAACGAGCATCCACGCGAGATCGGTCGCGCCCGGATTCCGCACGGCAACAAGTTGGTTTCTCACGGGCTTACCTGTCAAAGCCGCCTTTCGGACAGGGTGATCGTCAATATTCAGTGGTCTTGAATCTTCTCCATACACCCCCCATCGACTCCAATCCTGACTATTTATGTTCAGAATGTCGGATTCACTGTTAAGCCCGAACATATCCAGGAATGCGCGATTGACAACAGAGAATCTGCCCGAGTCGTCTATGAGTGCGACGGCTGAGTGGACATTTTCCATAAGCACTTGGAGCTGGTCTTCATTCCATCGAGAAGTCTCAAGCGCATTGCGGATTTCTTCCTCCATCCGCTTGCGGTCGGTGATTTCCCGAGCATAAATACGCGCAACACCAAACTGGGGAACAAGGTGAACGGTTTCAGCAAAAACCTTTTCGTTGATGGTTACCTCCCGGCCAACGGTTGATTGACTTGTCTTGTCCCAGTCTCGCAAGATGGCGGTAAGGTCCGTTGGAAGCAAGCAGCTGCAATCTTCTCCGTTCAAACCGAGATTTTTTATAACATTTTTACCAGCGGGATTACAGAAAGTGATCGCACCGGACAAATCCACTTCTATAATAGGGTTTGGATTGAGGTCCGGAAAAGAAGCGAGGTGTTTGGTGTGCTCTTCGGCTTCTTTACGTTCGGTGATGTCGCGGAAGACGAGCACGACGCCCATGGTCTTTCCGCCTTCGTCCCGTATGGGCGCGGCGCTATCGTCGATGGGGACTTCTGTGCCATCTTTTTTTATGAGGATAGTGTGGTTGGCAAGGCCGACGATCATCCCTTCCCGGAGGACCTTCTCGACAGGATTTTCAACCTCCTGGCGGGTCTTTTCGTTGACGATGTGGAATACTTCTGGTATGGGCTTCATCCAGGCATCCGTGATCTTCCAGCCGGTGAGTTCCTCGGCAATGGTATTCATGAAGGTAATCCTGCCTGACTCGTCGGTGGCGATGACCGCGTCGCCGATGCTTGCCAGGGTGGTGGCCCAGCGTTGTTCGCTCTCGCGCAGAAGAGTCTTTTCGTGGTGTAAAGTCTCCGCCATATCATCGAATGAACGGGCCAGGTCTCCAAGCTCGCCGCTTTTTACCACACGAGACACATTCACGGTATCCACCCCTGCGGCCAACTGCTCTGATGCCTTTTCCAATAACAGAATAGGATTCGCGATCACGCGTTTTCCTATGAGCCAGGCGAGGACTAACCCGATAAGGAATAAGGACACAAACACCGAGAGATTCCGGAGCATGGCCGCGTTTGCCTTCGAGACTGCTGAGGCGAAGGGTATGCTCGAACGGATGTACATGTAGGGCTCGGTTTCCTGGGGCAAGCTGATTCTTTTATAGGCGGCGATACGGAACCTTCCGTCATTTGCGACAGCCTCAAAGGTTCCCTCGTCGGGCCCCTGCTTCATCTTGGTGAAAACATCTCCACTGGGGTCACGGCGACCGATAAATCTTTCCGCATTGGGATTGTTGAGATTCATGCCGAGAATAGTCCCTTGATGATCAAGTATATTGAAAGCCGCATTGGGCGGGAGATTAAGCCTTTCGAAGACCTGTTGCGCATAGTCCAGGTTTAGTATGATTCCTATCACCGCCACGACCTCATTCGCGGCGTTCTTCACCGGGTATCCAAAGCTCATAACAGGTCTTTTCACTATCCGCCCTACAGAGTATTCTCCCGAGGAAAACGTACCGGTACGAATTGCTTCTCGAACAAATCGCCGGTCAGCCACGGACACCTTCCCTTCGGGGGGGACTGCCGATGCCCATATCTGACCGGCCTTATCGCAAATGGCGATATTGACTAATTGAGGGTTCTTCTTTAGAAGCTCAGAAAAAAGGGCATTGGTGGCTTCGCGATCGTGAGATCGCACTGCGGGAAGCAAACTGAGTGCGGCCCCCAGTTGTTCCGCGCCTGCAACCATATTTTGTTGTTGACTCGCTATGTCGTTGACAAACTTCAGAGACTCAGCTTTGGCATCGGCTATTGCTTGGTGACGTTCAGCTATCCCTGAGTGAATAATGAGGGCTATGGAAGGAATCGCCAACAGGGCGATCAAAATTATTAAGTGTAGGCGTATGGGCCACGAGTAAAATCTATTCATCATTTTCCATACCCTCCTCAATCATCTGATCAGATGTAGTTCCGCGTAACAAATAAGGATATGAATAAATACAATGTTTCCAAGGGAAGATTCAAGCGCTATTTATTGCCAATAGAAATGGCGCCACGAGGGCTTAGCCGACATGAACATAACTTCAGGAAGAACTGCTGAGGCGTTGCAAACGATCATTGGGGTTGGCCAAACACATAATCGTAGAATTCTATCGTGTTCCGGTATATTCTTTTGTCGTCCTCCTTGGCCAATTGTTCCATGGCGCATAAGAGCAATTCTAAATCCTCTCTTCTTTTCGGTGAAAGTTGCCATCTATGAGGCCAGTTAATGCAATTAGCCATTACCGATCCATTGGTCTTTTTTGGGATGGAGTAGTCGACGAGAAGGTGAGGTCGTTTAAAGAGGAGATTACTCAGCTGCTCATCTGCCGATGGGGTTTGTACTACCCCTATCATGCGAAAACTGTCGTACCACTCCGCAGCATCATCCACAGCCGCCCCGACCATGATATTGTAATCCTGAGCGACATAGAA
Source organism: Syntrophorhabdaceae bacterium (assembly GCA_035541755.1). Lineage (NCBI taxonomy): Bacteria > Pseudomonadati > Thermodesulfobacteriota > Syntrophorhabdia > Syntrophorhabdales > Syntrophorhabdaceae > Syntrophorhabdaceae bacterium. The sequence continues at coordinate 10,260 of DATKMQ010000113.1, read as the reverse complement.
CTCGCCGTAAGCGGTCGCACCACGAAGAGGGATCTGTGCGATCATCGAATCGACAATTAGCATGGTAGCTATCTCTGCGTGAAGTTCCAGGGCGTAAAGAGGGTTTTCGCTGAATGTCCATATCACTATCATATCTGATAGGCCTTGAATATTCGGACTCAGTCCATGCTCTGAAAGACGCTGGAAACGCCCATTTCGGACTTTATCCCCTATGGCCGTCGCAAACCCATTGAGCCTTATCAGCCTTTCTGTCGGATTATCCATCCTCTCCCATATTTTCTTCCAGCCAATTACGTCCAGGAAAGTTATTGCACCCTTCTTCATTAAATCTCGATCATTCATTGCGCTCCCTCTGGAAATAGTACCCTGCCAAATCGGCATTCTTAGGATCAACGGTTGCCACCTGTACTATCGCACAATTTCAATGTTTTGGAAAGGAGGACTAAAGGAAGAAAGGGTGGGCGCGTTCCACCTTGTGTATTACACCCAGAATATTTGGTACGATCATCTCTGCCATAATTAAATTCTTATTAAAATCATCATTAGAACTTCTAATTTGACGGAACAGGGTGGGCGGGCTTAATCTAAACAGGCCTTACAGAATAATCCTTGTTTATACAGGCGATATAGGAGGATATGACGAAATGGATAATACAAAGTACGGGAAATATATCTTATGGGAACCCTTTGGCAAAGCTGCCCACCCTGAAATCCAGGTGCCGGTGATAAGCGTAGGGCGCAAGAGCCCCGTGGCCCAGTGGGGTGGGGTACCTTTTAACATGACTATGGAACCTGTTTCTTCACCGGTCTCCATGGGGGGTCACGGTCACACACATGATTTTGAGGAATTCCTGTGTTTTTTCGGTTTTGATCCCATGAACTATCGTGATTTCGCTGCGGAAGCATATATTATTCTGGGTGATGAGAAAGAGAAACATATCATCGATAGGCCTTCAGTTATCTATATCCCGCCAGGACTGGAACACTGTCCGCTGGTGTTTACGAGGGTGGATAAACCAGTGGTGTTTGGCTTTGTTCAATTCTCTCCTTATTTTATAGCCAACAAGAAACCCGAGGATTTGTAACAGGCCAAACGAAAACAGCATTACGAGATCCGCGAGGCTTTCCGCCTAATTGAACGCGCCTGCGAAGATTGTGAGAGGTTCATGGCATGGGAAGAAGGAGAAACATAGTTGTGATCGGCGGGTCTGCCGCAGGACCAAAAGCGGCCGCTCGAGCTAGACGGCTAGACCAGAACGCACAAATTACCATTATTCAAAAGGAGCCCGACCTTTCCATGGCCTCCTGCGGATACCCGTATTATGTAGGTGGTTTTTTCAATGAGCGAACCAAGCTCCTGTCCACCGGTAGTGGCATCCTAAGAAATCCCGATTACTATCTAAATACGAAAGGAATCCTAGCCAAGCCCCTGACTGAAGCCACCACAATCGATTGCTCCTCTAAGAAGGTCACCTGCAGGAACGTTTTTGCAGGTAACAGCGAATTTCTTGTTTACGACAAGCTGATCATAGCAACAGGATCAATTACCAGGATGCCCGATGTTCATGGAAGAAATTTAAATGGAGTCACGACCCTCAAGTCCATCTCTGATGCAGACTTTCTCAGGCGAGTGAGGGATGAGGGCAAAGTTCGAAGGGCAGTTGTTATCGGTGCGGGGCTTATTGGGATCGAAACATCTGAGGTTCTTCAAATGGCCGGCATTCGAACAACCGTAGTCGAACTGCTTCCGCAAATATTGTCCTTCCTTGATACGCAATTGGCAAGTCTCATAGAAGGCCACATCAGAGAAAAGGGTGCGAGCGTAATTACAAATATGGGGGTTACCAAGTTTCTGGGCAAGAACGGATCACTCGTGGCCGTGAAGTTGACAAACGGAATGGAACTTCCGTGCGAACTTGCAGTAATAGCCACGGGAGTGAGTCCGAATGTGGGGCTTGCACGTAATGCAGGTTTAAGGATTGGTAAGGCTGGAGGGATCGTGGTCGATCGATATATGCAGACATCTGACCCCGACATATACGCAGCAGGCGATTGTACTGAACAGTATCATCTGATTATAGGACGCAATAGGTACGTCCCGTATGGTGATCTGGCCAATCTTCAGGGGCGCGTAGCCGGTGAGAATGCAGTTGTTGGCAATGAGGTGACCTTTCCTGGCACCATTCAGTCAGGTATCTGCAAGGTTTTCGACTATGCAGCAGGAGCTACAGGCTTAACGGAGGACATGACCAAGGAGTTGGGCTATGATGACACCACCGCTGTTATCTATGCGGGACTCGACAAACCAGGATTCATGAACGGCAAAACGGTTATCTCAAAAATGATTGTGGATAATAGATCCCAGAAGATCATCGGATTTCAATGTGTAGGCCCCGGCGATGTGAGCAAACAAGTCGCCCAGGCGGCCATAGCGATTCAGGGCGGGATGGCCGTGAAAACATTGGTGAACCTTGATCTTCCCTATGCCCCTCCTTTTGCTCAGGCGATAGACAGTTTCATCGCCTGTGCCCACGTAATGGAGAATAAGATAAAGGGGCGCATGAGAGGGATAACGGCTGAGGATGTCATACAGAAACTTAATAGAGGGGATGACATGTTTCTTCTCGATGTCCGTACCCCGGGCGAATTCGAAGCCCTCCGCCTCGGTATCGGCGAGACTCTTATCCCTTTGGGCGAGCTAAGGAAGAGACTCAACGAACTGCCTAAGCACAAAACCAAAGAAATCATTGTCTACTGTAAAACTTCGCTCCGGGCTTATGAAGCGGAGCGGATTATCGAAGCCCATGGCTGGAATAACGTGGCAATAATGGAAGGCGGTATAGTCGCCTGGACCCATTCAAGAGCAAAATAAGAAGGATTCGCGTACCGCCGCTTCAACCAATTTTCGCTGTCCCCCAGAACCCCATTGGTCCATTTGAGCACATTTGGTTGACATCATTCGTTTCTCTCAATATACTTTGAGCTAGCGTAATTGCCCATGCTCCGGAGGCTTCAGTGGAGTGGCAACAGATCGTCGGATTCTATCAGGTGGCAAACCTTGGTAGCCTCACAAGGGCGGCAGAGGCGACCTTCAGAACCCAGTCCGCATTGAGCCAGCAGATTAGTGCCCTCGAGAAAGAATTTGGATGCTTGCTCTTTGAACGAATAGGGAAAAAGAAACTGGTTTTGACCCCCGCAGGGGAGAGGTTCCTCCAATTTGCTCAGAAGCTCTTAGGCGAACATGAGCAACTCGTGAGCGAGATAAAGGAGATTGGGAGGCTACACTCCGGCAGATTGAGGATAGCGGCCCAATTTGCTTTACTGTACTACTTTTTTCCCGAAGTCGTTCGCGAGTACTCCCAACTTTTCCCGCACGTCCAGTTAACGGTCATTGAACGGGCGCCGTCCGAAGTCATCGATCTGGTAAAGACCGGAGAGATTGATTTAGGGGTTGCCATGGAATCGATGGTACCCAAGGGCCTTGTGGCTATCAGGTTCAGAAAGACTAATACCTTACTCGTCACCCCGTCAGGACACCCCTTGGCAGGAAGAAAACGCGTACTCCTCGAAGATTTAGCGCGCTATCCTCTCATACTGCCCCCTAAACACATGAAGTACGCGGGGCATCATCTGGAACAAAAATTTGAAGCCTTGGGTATTCCATATCGAATCTCCATGGAGGCTTCAAATTTCTTTTTATCTGTGCGATATGTCGAAATGGGTCTGGGGATTGCTTTGTGTGCCAGAGGATTGGGGTGTGAGTCGCTGTTGGATAAGCGATTTGAGATAATTCCATTGGATCATATCATCGAACCCGATTATGCCGCCGTGGTGGTAAGAAAGGACAAAAACTTGCAACCACACCAGAGTGGATTCGTTTCGCTGGTTTTCAAGAAACTTGCAAACTATTCAGGCTCGCAGGCTGTTCTGACAGAAATCACGGACAGGTTCGATCCCGGCTCCCTCTAGCAGCGAGTTTCTTGGCTCCAAGCATCTTTGTTTATCCCTTAATTAAGTTTTCGTAAAGTGAAGTATCAGAAGTTCTAATTTGACCTCCAAATCTGGCGAATGTTACAAACATGACCATGAGGTCCCACCGCCGGACGCAAGTACCTAATTCTGGCATCTGTTCGATCACGATAACGTTTATCGGTATAAAGGGTGCCATGGCATAGGGAGCCAACAGGTCATGGTTTAAAGCATTGAAAAATGAGAAGGGGGTAATTTCATGAGTCAAACAAGTACTGTGGCGCTGAGTCAAATGGATGCTATCGGGCGAAGAACGATACGTAGAGTAAAATGGCGTTTGTTGCCGTTCATATGCGTGCTTTATTTTATCAACATGATCGACCGTTCAACCGTGAGCTATGCCGCACTAACAATGAACAAAGAGCTGGGTATATCGATGGTTGCGTTCGGTATGCTCACTTCTATCTTCGCCCTCCCATACTTCCTTTGCGAAGTTCCGAGCAATATGCTGCTGAACCGTTACGGAGCTAGAAGATGGATTGCCCGTATAATGATCACGTGGGGAATAGTGACGAGTCTGGCAATGTGGGCGCAGAACTACTGGCATATAGCGGCCGTGCGTTTCCTCCTCGGAATGATGGAGGCAGGGTTTCTTCCCGGGATCATGTTTTATCTCACGGTCTGGCTTCCGCAAAGGGAAAGGGCTTGGGCCATAGCCATGTTCAGCCTGGCCCTCCCATTGAACACGCTTGTTGGATCGCCCGTATCCGGATTGGTACTCGACCACGTACATTGGTTCGGATATTCGGGTTGGCGCTGGCTATTCGTGTTCGATGGCGTACCGGCTGTGATTCTCGGTATCTTTGCGCTATTCTACCTCACTGACCGGCCCTCAGAAGCCGGTTGGCTGAGTGAAGAAGAGAAGAATTGGTTGACAGAGGAAATCAAGAAGGAGGATGCAAAGAAAAGAGAAGCCAGGCGCGTGAAAATAACGGAGATATTTTCCAGTTTGAGAACATGGAAGATAGGAATAGTTTATTTATTCATGTCACTGGCCGGAGCCGGCATGGGCTATTTCCTACCGATGGTCATCAAGGAGTTTTCCAAGGTGTCAAACACTTCGGTGGGACTACTGATGATGATCCCGGCAATAGTCGGTGGCGTCTTCATGGTGACATGGTCTTGGCATTCAGACAGGACGATGGAAAGAAAGTATCATGCCGTGATCGCGATGGGATTGGGCATCATAGGGTTGCTTATGGCGTCTATGGTTCCAAGCCCGGTAATTAAAATGATGGGGATCACCCTCGGCATGATGGCTCTTTTTGGTGTCGTGGGTCCGTTCTGGGCGATACCTTCGTTGTACCTTGCAGGCACATCAGCGGCGGTCGGCATGGCAATCATTAGCTCTTGCAACGCCCTCGGCCAGTTCCTGGGGGGTTTCTGCAACGGTTACCTGATGAAGGTCGGGGGCAACGCCGTGCTTGCGTTCTCCGGGGCTTGCTACGTCATTTCCATGATAGTTCTTCTTACTCTGCATATAAGAAGGGGAGCGACGGCTGCAGAGGAATAACTATGCTGGGATCGGCCCTGTAGGCCACGATCACATCGGAAGAATCATGCTTTGCGATGTGCCGTAGGCACCTCCTCTGATCTTGCGCACAACAATGGCGGCCTATCGAGAAATACGATAGGTGGTGTAGGCGGTGGCGGACGTTCCTAGTCTTTTCCGAAATGCAAGGCGAAAGATACCAAGTTTTATATCGATTACGGATTGAAATCCTGTACGTTGAGACAAATGGGCAGGGTATAGATTCCAGGAAGCAATCGAGTGCGTGTTCCACCTACCAATGTTGACAATTGAGCAATTGCCAAGACTAACGATTACCAAGAGAAATCCTGTAATCCGGCTCAGTGAGGGTGCTTCCCGTCGTCCAGTACGTCCCTTACCTTCTCCAAGAGGGTATCGGGAGAGATAGGCTTCCCGAGAAAGTTCAACCCTTCTTCCCGGATCCCCTTATCGAGGATGACATCCTTCGTATAGCCGCTCGTGAAGAGTACTTTGACATCGGGTCTGATTTTTCTAATCTCTTCATAGGCTTCTCGTCCATTTCTTTTCGGCATGACTGAGTCAAGGATGAGAAGATCGATTTTGTCGGCTTTCTTGAACTGTTCTATGGCATCTACCCCGTCTATCGCCTGAATGGTAGTATACCCGTACGCGATAAGTATCTGGCTGAGTAAGCCTCGAAGCGTCTCGTCATCTTCGGCGATGAGGATAGTTTCATTTCCCTCTTTCGCCGGGGCCGGTGAGGGACTTTCTTCTTTACCGGCTTCGTTGGCGACTGGAAGGTAAATATGGAAGGTTGTTCCGATTCCCGGTTCGCTATGTACGGTGATATAGCCGTCATGCTGCTTCACGATTCCGTAGACCGTTGAGAGGCCGAGACCCGTTCCCTTCCCTACCTCCTTGGTGGTGAAGAACGGATCGAAGATCTTTTCCCGCGTTTTCTCATCCATACCCGAGCCGGTATCGGAGACGGAGAGTAAGACGTATACCCCTGGTTTACCGTACCCGTGGATACGCCGGAACTCATCATCCAATTCCACCATTTTTGTCTCTATCGTAAGGCTTCCCCCCTTCGGCATCGCGTCCCGGGCATTGGTGACAAGATTCATGAGTATCTGGTCGATCTGGGTGAGATCGGCCATGATGACGATCTTCTCTTTGGAGGGCTTTATCCTTAGCTCGATGTCTTCGGTGACAAGGCGTTGGAGGAGTTTCTCTGTCCCTTTGATAACGCTGTGTAAACTGATCGGCTTGAGGCTCACGGCTTCCTGTCTGCTGAAGGTTAAAAGCTCCCGAATCAAGTCCGCTGCTTTCTGGGAAGCGGAGAGAATCTGGTCCACATAGGTGGACAGGATCCCTTTGCTTAGCTTCATCTTGAGGAGAGCCGCATACCCCACGAGGGCCGTAAGAATGTTGTTGAAATCATGGGCAATGCCTCCTGCAAGGGTGCCGATGGCTTCCATCTTCTGGGACTGAAAGAGTTGAGCTTCGAGACGGGTTCTTTCTTCTTCTGAGCGTTTTTGCTCGGTAATATCCTCCACCGTGGTAAGAAAATACAAAAGCCGATCATCTTTGTCGCGCATGACGTTCACTCTAGCGGAACCCCATACAACTGCGTCGTCCTTTCGAACGTATCGTTTCTCCGTCTGATAAAACGGAATCTTTCCGTTCTTGAGATCGTTCACCCGGAGCACATCTTCTTCGATATAGTCAGGGTGTGTAATGTCTTTGAAGGTGAGCGAGCTTAGTTCTTTCTCAGTGAAACCGAGCATCCGACAAAAGGCTGCGTTTGCCCTGATAAAACGGAAGTCAGAGTCAACCATAACCATGCCGATGGGGTTTCCTTCGAACATTTTTCTGAACTGTTCTTCACTCTGCTGTAGTGTGTTTTCCATCTTTTTGCGCTCGGTGATATCCTGGTTTGTGCCGTATCTTTTAACGATTTGGCCTTTATCATCCTTAATGACACCTCCTCGTACCGCTATATAGCGCACTTCTCCATCGCGGCGAATAATACGGTGTTCAACTTCAGGAAGGGGTTCGGGGCCCGTTCTTGTAACGTTTTGTTTCACGGCTTGAAAGAAGATCGGCAGATCGTCGGGATGTATAAACCGTTTGGCATATTCTTCCCGCGTCATACGGTACCCTCCCTCCTGCTCGGCGGTGGTGCCGTACAAAGCGTAGAAGGGATCGTTGAAAACGTATGTTTGCGCTACGGGATCAAACTCCCAGTAAACGATATGCGCAAGGTTCATTGCTTCAAATAATTGCGTTTGGCTTGTACGCAGGGCTTCTTCCGCTCTCTTGCGCTCGGTGATGTCTATAAGAATGATCCTAAAACCGACTGTCTTGTCTTCACTGAGAACCGGGGTCAAATAAACCGTAAAGGGAAATCTGCTGCCATCTTTTCTTACTCCGATGTACTCCTTCCCATTCTGGCCTTGCCCCTCTATAAACTGTTGAATATTTCGCTCAGCTCTTCGGTGTTCCTCGGGAGCGATCATCTGGAAGATATTTAAACCCCTGTCAAAGTCTTTTTGGGTATAACCGAACATCTCAAAACTCGCTAGATTGGTGAAGGTTATATTCCCCGCGATGTCAATTTCGGCAACTGTCTGCGGCAGCGAATCGGCGAGATCTCTGTATTTTCTTTCGCCCTCCCTCAAGGCTTCTTCGATCCGTTGATGACTTACGTTTGACTCTTTGTGGTCCATAAACTCGTTTCTTATCAATTCAGTATCGGCAATAATCCTGCCCTTCATTGTAATTATCGCACAATAGGGCCGGAAAGTTAGAAAAGGGTTTTATTCTGAAGAGCATGATTACCATTTGAAATTGTTTTAGTGAAAGTAATAAAACCATCCATGTTTAATACAGGAAGGAAGCGAGTGCGTGTTCCACCTACAATTCGCGCATTGGGTCTGTCAAGAAGAACTGAGGATTACGGTTTGCAATGTAGTATCGGGCAGCGGCGGCTGCAAGGTATGATAAAGACAAATGTGCAGAGATTCTCATTATTCCTTCGTCTTTTGATCAAGTACTCGGCGAATAGCTTGTGCCGGTTCCTGCCGGGAGAGCCTGTCTGGCAAAAAGATATGAGAACGGAATCGCTATCAGGTCACCGATGATATAGGTGGCGAAAATCACCACATATATCACTGCATATGGTGGAAATTTGCCTTGCAATAGCAGAGGCAGTATCACACCTATGAACCATACAAGTTTATATGTAAGCTGAAGCAATAAAACAGGAGTAAACTTGAGCGGAGATCGCAAGCCTAAAATGGACAGAAACCCAAATGCAAGATAGACGCCGCCACAGATGCCTAAAACGATTGGATCTTGGGCTGGCCAACCGAACATGGATCGTACGACCTCGGGACTGATAATTATCCCCAAGCCCAGACCACCTGCCCCTATGATCGTATAAATATACATTATCTTGAGCCAGCCCCACCGAACACTGGTATCTTTCGACATGGCTTGTCCTCCTTTCTCGGTTGTATGATATCCTAATTTAGCACTTATAAAAGAATTGTCAACCCAGTTATATAATGGGGCGGATAGAGACTCAATCAGTCTGCAATACAACGGCAAAGGGAGAGTCAGCTATTACCAGTTGAAATCTTTATAGTTGTGATAGTGCGCAGGGTTAACGCTTTCAGCAAGAAAGTACACCGAAACCTGACCACCAAAAAGCCCCTCGAACGAGGGGCTGTGAGGGGTGCAAAGTCTGTTGGCTTTCCTCCTTTAGATGTACGATAAGAGTTTTGTTTGTTTCGGCCCGGGCTTGTAATCAATGGCGGGCTTGGGGTGCATCTGCGATTCATACGCCCTTGCCTTGAAGTCTTCTTCTCCTTCAACGGGGGTATGGTTTTCGAGCTTCGTGCCTTCGTTGTAAAAGTGATCCCATCCCCGACCCATGGAACGCCCTTTTGCGTTATGTTTGTCATAGGCATAATCAGGTATCTCCATGTGCCGTGAGGGGTGTTCGTTTAAGAGGGCGATGATCGCCCAATCAATGAGGCGGCTCTTTTTCGCCCTGCACAGAAGCAGTACCGCATGGATAAGGAAGAGCGTCTCGGAGCCTGAGTGATCGTCCTTCTTCTTTTTCTGCTGGCAGTACATATCATAGAGCGCCATGATGTTGGCCGGCATATTGGGCTCCGCGAGGCCGACATCCTCGGATGTGATGATTTTCATCCGCTTCCATGCGTACTCGCCGTACCCTGACGTTTCCAGTTCCGTTGCGAAAAAGAGGGCGACCTCTTCGTCGCCCCTGCGGATCGCCTTCTGAAATGCCGATGATACCTCAAAGAAGTCATACCCTTTCTTGGTTTTGATCTGATAGTGTCCCATAGTTCTCCTTTTACGCCGCTTCTGCAGCTGATTTTATGCCGTATCCGGCGTGAATGAGTTTCCGTAATTTCATGAGCTTCTGGATAACAAGATCGAGCGTCTCGGGGGTCACGCTTGAGTGGAAGGCCACCTTCTTCAGATGGGCCTCGCGCTCCTTGTCGATGGAAGTGATAAACCTCTCCACCGATCTAAGCACCGACTCAAGGTCGTTGATCGTATGCCTCTCGGCTTCGTTGATCGCCGTGAGCGCGAAGATGGACTCCTGATTCCTTCTGGCGATGATCCCATCGATGAACGCCCTCAGCTTGTTGAAGGATAAAAGCTCGCCCGTTGCGATCTTCCTGTACGCGACCTCCTGCTCC
>DATKMQ010000112.1 GCA_035541755.1 Syntrophorhabdaceae bacterium | reverse complement strand
GTGGCCTTTCTCTGGTAGATGGTCAAAAGGCCATTGAAAAAAGATCCGTCGAGCAGGAGATCTTCGTGGCCGCGGCGCTTAAGCGAGCGGCCGGTTGTCTCTACTTCTTTCCGTGGAAACGTTGTACCTTTTCGAGGAATTCCTGGAGTTTCTTTTCGTAACCCCTGCCCGTAGGCCGGTAGTATCGCTTTTCAAGAAGCTCGTCGGGTAGATAGGTCTGTTCAACGAGGGTATCTGTGAAATCATGGGGATAGAGGTAGCCCTTTCCGTAACCTAACTCCCCCATGAGTTTTGTCGGGGCGTTTCGTATGTGCATGGGGACCGGATATTCGGGCAACTCTCTCACATCTCGGCTCACAGCGCCATAGGCCTTATAAATCGCATTGCTCTTCTCGCAAAGCGAGAGGTAAATGGCAGCCTGAGCAAGGGCCAGATATCCTTCGGGCGGACCGATGAACTTGAAGGCCTCAGTGGCGGAGATGGTAAGCGTCAATGCGTATGGGTCTGCGTTTCCCACATCTTCCGAAGCGAAGCGGACGAGCCTTCTCATGATGTAGAGCGGGTCTTCGCCGCCCTCAAGCATCCGGGCAAGCCAGTATAAGGATGCATCTGCATCGGAACCCCGCATGCTCTTGTGAAGCGCGCTGATGAGGTCATAGTGCATCTCACCTGTCTTGTCGTAAACAGCGACCTTTTTCTGGTACGCTTCACGGACGATCTCGTGACTGATACTATGTTTTCCCGGGCCCGACTCTCTGACCATTTTGTAGCAGACCTCAAGCAGATTGAGCGCACGTCTTGCGTCGCCATCAGCCAGATAGGCGATCTCTTCAACCGTATCGTCATCGAGCGCAAGTGACGCGGCTTTGAGCTCACTGTCCTCACTCAAAGCCCTTTTCAGAATGATCACCAGTCCCTCCTTGGTAAGAGGGTTGAGCGTGATAACCCGCATGCGGGAAAGAAGCGGCGAGATGATCTCGAAGGAGGGGTTTTCCGTGGTGGCGCCGATGAGGATGATGTTGCCGTTCTCCACATGGGGCAGAAATGCATCTTGCTGAAGTTTGTTGAAGCGGTGGAATTCGTCGATGAACAGGATGATGCGTTGGAGCCTTGTCTTCTGAACCACCTCCTTCACTTCCTTAAGGCCGATGCTCACAGCGCTCAGGGAAACAAAGGGGAGTTTCATGTGGCGTCCCATAAGCCATCCGAGGGTAGTCTTTCCCACCCCGCTCGGCCCCCAGAGGATCATAGACGGTATGTCCTTCTTCTCGATGAGAAGCCGCAGCATCTTCCCCGGTCCCAGGATATGCTCCTGGCCCACGAAATCATCGAGCGTTCTCGGCCTCATCCTGTCAGCGAGCGGTTTACCCGAGTCATTCTCAAACAGAGGGTGATCTTTGAAGAGCTCCATGCTATGAAAAGATCATACAGCGGATAGGAACGTTTTTCAAGGATAGCCGCCTAGCTCATCCTTGCCTTATCCGTTCTGGTATTGGCTTTTTCAGAACATACCGTTCGGATTGGCTGAAGTTTTCGGGATCTCCTGGATAACGTCCCAGTGTTCCTCTATCTTGCCGTTCTCAAGTCTGAATATCTCGATAATCGCGCGTTTCAGCTCGGTCGTGCGCACGGAAAGTACGTGAAGTACCACGAGGTCTCCCTCGGCGATAATCTTCTTGATCTCGCTCTTTGCCTGCGGGTAGTTTGTTTTAAGGAAATCGATAAAGGCCTTGAGACCTTCGGGACCGTCCGCCACAAGGGGGTTGTGCTGCTTATAACGATTCCCGACAAACTTTTTTGCCGACTCGTAATCTTTCTTGTTGATGATGAGATCGTAGAACTCGGCAGCGATTTTTTTGTTCTTTTCGACTTCTGATGCCATCTTACTTCCTCCTGTTATGTACTTGTCGAATCACTGATTCAACGCTTCTTCCATGTATCCGAACGACTGCGCCGTCAACTGGGTTCAGAAGCTTATATGCTGGCCGCAGCTCACCGGTATGGTCTGCCCGGTTACACCGCTCGACGCGTCTGAGGCGAGGAAGAGAACGACCGCCGCTGTTTCTTCTTCCGTGGCCAATCGTTTCAAGGAACAATTCGAAGACAGGTCCTTGAGCATATCTTCAAACGCCGCACCGGTGGCCTCGGAGCGTTTTCTGACCACCCTGAATATGCGTTCCCCTTGTATCGGTCCAGGGCTCACCGCATTTACACGGATATTATACTCCCCAACTTCAACTGCGAGCGTCTCCGTAAGACCGATCTGACCCATCTTGGAAGAACAATATGCGCTTCGCATGGGATAGCCGGCTCTTCCGTCACCGGCCCTGCCCGCCTCTGAAACGATGTTGACGATAGAGCCGCTTCGCGCGGGCATCATATATTTCAGTACCTCCCTCGCGCAGAGCATACTGCCCGTGAGGTTGATGGCCAGCGTTTCGTTCCACTGAGACAGATCCATTGCGGCCACTCTCACTGTCGGCCCCGAGATACCGCTGTTGTTGACGAGTATGTCAATTCTGCCAAAACGGCACGCGGTTTCGGATACCATGCGTATTACCTCACTCTCATTGGAAACGTCTGTCTGGACGAAGTAAGCCTCGCCCCCGGCCGTATTTATCTCACTGCATGTTTCTTCGAGAGATCTAAGCGTTCTTCCGGCTATAAGCACAGTGGCCCCTTCTTTGGCGAACAAGCGTGCTATAGCCCTGCCGATGCCCTGGCCTCCGCCCGTAACAATCGCTATCTTGTCCTTTAATTCCATCCCGTGCTCTTAAAGTGAGCGGTTCATGTTGTCAGGGCTTCTCTTTCCCGCCCCGCACGCCGCGTGAGCCGCCGTCCTGAGAAAGTACACTGACAACGAACCGTGTGTCAAGATTTTTGGGGAAGGGCTTGTGATAAGCCGTAAGAATCCTATGGCTTGTGATGGATTGCGCGTTTATGCGGCGCCGCCAATTACGGCGGCAAGCTTTTGATCGAGTTCTTCGGGGTTATACGGCTTTGTAAGAGTGCCAGCAAAGCCGTAGTCTTCGAAATGTGTGATAACGGGGTCGTGCAGGTAACCGCTCGAAATAATAGCCCTGACCCGCGGATCCATGGCCTTCAGGTTCTCCATCACTTCAGCACCACCCATACCATCCTCTATGGCCAGGTCAAGAATGACTGCATCGTAGGACGCATCCGAACCCATCGCCTCTCTGTAGAGAAAAACAGCCTCTTCGCCGGTCTGCGTGGTGGTGACTTCATAACCCATGTATCGCAACAACTCCTCAGCAATCTCGAGAACCAGTTTTTCATCATCGAGTACCAGGACCCTGCCTTTACCCCGGGCAAGGACCTCTTTTCTTGCGGACGCCAATGAGACCGGCTGCTTGTAAGCGGGCAGATAAATCTGAAACGTTGCGCCTTTGTCCGGAGCCGAATCAACATAGATATAGCCGTTGTGTCGCCTGATAATTGAATAGGAGATGGCAAGTCCGAGACCGACCCCTTTTTTCGGTCCCATGTCCTTTGTCGTGAAGTAAGGATCGAAAATTTTAGACAGATTTTCCCTGGATATCCCTACCCCTTCGTCCTGAATCAGGATACGCACGTACTTTCCCTTGGGGAGCGGCAGCTTATGCTGCATGGTAATGTTCGCATTTTCGCACGTGATCGAAATGGTGCCACCCCCCGGCATGGCCTCCTTAGCGTTCGAGATTATGTTACGGATCACGCGCCTTATCTGATTCTCATCGACCTCCACCAGGAAAAGATCGTCCGCAATGGTATAATGCGGTTTGATGAAGGAACCCCGGAAGATCTCTTCTGCCGTTTCCTTGACGAGCGGTGCGATGTCGATATGCTTCTTTACCGCGTCCACGCCGTTTGAGAATGTGAGGAGCTGGTTTGTCAGTTCCTTTCCCATAAAAACGATACGCTCGGCCTCCGCTAAGTAGTCAACCGTCTTGCTGCCCTCGGATGCGTGTAACCTGGCAAGTGAGATGTTGCCTACGATGGCCATGAGAAGGTTGTTGAAGTCGTGGGCGATGCCCCCCGCCAGGGTTCCCACCGACTGGAGGTTCTTCGACTTTAAGATTTCTTCTTCCATCTTCTTCTGTTCCGTAAGATCCCTCACGACCGATACCCCGATCTGTTTACCATCCAAATCAAGGGGCCGGGTGGACACGCCGATGGGGAAGATTGTGCCGTCTCTTCTCACACCTACCGTTTCGTACCTTTCTTCTCCGGACGAATCGACCCTGCGTTCCGTAGCGCTTCCGGGTTCGGAGGCGATGAAGTCCGCTAAGCTTCGACCGACCAACAGATTACGGTCAAGGCCGAACATACGGCCCGTTCTCTCATTGGCATCCGTGATGATCCCATTTTCAACGAAGAGTATGGCATCCGGAGAGGCTTCTGATGACTTATCGAACTGCGCCTCGCTTCGTCGCTCATCTTTGACGATTGCGCTATTTGGCGTATCGCTCATAAAACCGACAATCCCTGCCACTTTGCCGTCCGCATGACACAAGGTATTTCTTCTCAAGCACACGTTTCGTACCGAGCCGTCCGGGAACGTAAGTGTCTGTTCGTGGGTTCTGTCGCCCGGTGAGCGGTACAGGTCCAGATCAGCCTTATGCCAGGACACCCTTTCTTCGGGACTGATGGGAAGGTCAAAAACGGTTTTACCCACGTAGCTTTCATGAAGCCCCTCACCGAAGAGCTTAAGGAAAGCCCGGTTATAAGCGAGATAGTACCCCTGTACGTCCTGACAATATACCGGATGAGGCATGTTGTTTAGGATTGTACGGAACCAGGGTGCCTCTCCAAAGAAGGCATGTTCCATTTCATCCATAAAGCGTCTCTGCCTTTCGCGAGAGAAAGCAGTATTCTCACTGTCTGGGTAGTTTTCGTGTCCGCTTGCCAATCGTGAGTCCGCATTTAGGACTCTAATCTCGCACCGTCTATGGGGCTCTGTTAACCAGACAAATTATATGGTATATATGCAATTTTTGTACCGCTTTGTAATACATGTACCACGTTGATAATTATGACATTTTGTGCAAACTACGTCACAAACAACCTACAATTTTTGTAGGCCTCCCTACGCAAATTGTAAACGCGCGGGTCTTATTTCTTTTGGTCTCACCGGTAACAACCCTTGTGGCTTGACGAGCCTTCTTATATTTGATTAGATTAACACCGACATAATTTAGAAGGAGGTTTTCATGGAAGGGGACAGAATTTCATATCATGAGTCCGTAAGAAGGATGTACGAACGGATTAAGAAGGACGGCATGACGAATATATGGGACAGATATGAAGCCCAGGGTCTCAGCTCAAGCCCCGACCAAAGGTGCCCCTTCTGTCAGGGCGGCGTGCGGTGCGATCTGTGCTCGAACGGTCCCTGCAGGGCTGATGTCGCAAAAGACAAACGAGGCGTCTGCGGCATCACAGGCGATGGCATGGCCATGCGTATGATGCTGCTGCGCAACGTCATGGGGGCTTCGACATACCACTACCATACTGAACAGACCGTAAAAACACTGCGGGCGGTGGCTGATGGACGTTCACCCTTCACCATTAGGGAACCGGAAAAGCTTTCGGCCTTTGCCAACCGATTTAACATACCCTCGGATTTTCCCCCTGATGAGTTAGCAATCATGCTCTGTAACTATTTTGAGGCCGATTTCAATCGCAAATACGATGAGCCGAGCTATATCGTGGAAACACTCGCTCCCATGGAAAGAAAGGCGGTCTGGAAGAAGCTCGGAATATTCCCCGGCGGCATCCACGGTGAAATGATGTTCGCTACAAGCTCCTGTCTCACCAATGTAGACGGCTATTACGCAAGCCTCGCCCTGAAAGCTATGCGGCTCGGCATTGCCATGGCCTATCAGAGTCAGATCGTCAACGAATACTGCCAGGATGTTCTCTTCGGCATACCGAGGCCCCACACCATGCGCGTTGATCTTGGTGTTCTCGACCCCACCTATGTGAACGTGCTCCCGAACGGCCATGAACCTTTTTTAGGGTTCGCTATGGTTGAACTGGCGCGAAAACCGGCTTGGCAGGAAAAAGCGAAGATAGCAGGCGCCAAAGGACTTCGCGTTATCGCCAACATCGAGACGGGTCAGGAGATGATCCAACGATGGGCCATGGATGACGTATTCTATGGTTTCACCGGCAACTGGATCATGCAGGAAGCCGTGCTTGCAAGCGGATGCGTGGATCTGTTTGCCTGCGACATGAACTGTTCCATGCCCATAGATCCCAAGTACGCGGAGAAATACAGATTCAAGCTCGTTGCGGTAAGCCCCCTTGTGGTCTTTGAAGGCGTCACCGACAGACTTGAATACGTGCCGCAGGAAGCGGAAAAGCAGGCGGCGGTCCTTCTTGAGATGGCCATAGCCAATTTCAAAGAGAGGCGATCCACGGTGGAGGCGGTAGTCGGCCTGCCCGTTACTGAAGCGACAGTCGGCTTTTCATCGGAAAGTATCCTCGACGCCCTGGGCGGCACCCTGACCCCGCTCTTCGACGCGTTAAATAACGGTCTGGTGAGGGGCATCGCCGGTCTTGTCTCCTGCACCACGCTACGCGACGTCGGGCAAGACATCCATAGTGTCCGCATTGCCAAGGAACTGATCAAGCGCGATGTGCTTGTGCTCTCCATGGGGTGCGGAAACGGGGCCATGCAGGTTGCAGGGCTTACGAGCCCCAATGCAAAGGAGTTTGCCGGAGAAGGTTTGAAAAAGGTATGCGACACCCTTTCCCTCCCCCCGGTGCTCTCCTTCGGTACATGCACCGATACGGGCCGACTTGCCGACCTTCTGTTCTTGATATCTAATGCCACAGGCATCGCCATCCCGGACCTCCCCGTAGCCGCCGTGGCGCCTGAGTATATGGAACAGAAGGCGACGATCGACGCTATTTTCGCGCTGGCCCTCGGTCTTTACACCTACGTCAACCCGGTGCCCACGGTCACCGGGGGACCGAATCTCGTGAGGCTTTTGACCTCGGACCTCAAGGACCTGACGGGCGGTGTCTTAAACGTCGAAACGGATTATACCAAGGCCGTGGACGGCATCATGGCGCATATCGAGGCGAAGCGACAAAGGTTGGGTCTATAGGCCAGGGTAATGAAAGAGGCCTCTTCTTTTTCTTTTTGCCTTTATCTGATATAATTAGGTATGGCGCACACGCTTAAGCGCGCTAAAGGAGGTTTGTATGAGACGCCACGTTTCAATAATCGTAGCCGTCGTCCTGATTGTGGCCGTGCTCTTTTTGCCCGCGAGTAGTCACGCCTGGGGTCACTTCGGACATCATTACGGCTGGTACGCACCCGGTGCGTTCATAGGCGGAGTCATACTCGGCACCGCCATAGCTCGTCCATATTATTACTACCCTTATCCGGCCCCTGTATACGCTTATCCTCCACCGACCGTCGTCTATGTTAATCCGCAGCCCGTGTATGTGCCGAACCAGGCTTACGCATCACCCGATCCGGCCGCCACTTCAAATGCAGCACCCAATCCCGCCACAGGAGAGTGGATTGAAGTGCCTGGCCAGTATGTGAACGGCACATGGGTGCCCGCCCATAAGGTGTGGGTATCGAACCGGCACTGATTCACCGGACTTAAACGCAGGCCCGCCGGAAGAAACGCTCCTCTGCTCATGGATGCAAAAGTATGCCGCCACCGCCGGTATAGAACAGGCCGGCAACGGCGCCCGTTATAAAACAGGCGACGTTTGCCGCGAGTAGTGACCAGAGTCCCAGGATCGCAATGTCCTTGGTTCTTTCCGGAACCAGGCTGGAGGTACCGCCGACAAAAATCGCAAGCGAGGGTACATGAGCAAAGCCGCAGAGCGCATAGGTGGCTATGACGGCGCTCCGTTCATAGACTATCTTTCCCTCTTTCATGATGAGACTCAGGTCCTGATATGACTTTACCTCAGTCATGATAATCCGCTCTCCAATGATCTTGGCTATAGCCGGCGCATCCACAGGGGGAACCCCCATAGCCACGGTGAACGGATAAAAGACATACTGGAGAATATGGTTAATGGTGATATCCACCGGAGTCTTCAAGAGAAACCCGAGGCCTTTGCCCGCATAGAGAAGGCCAACGTCCACGAGAGAGACGAGCCCGATGAATGCGATGAGCAGAGCGCCGATCCCCACGACCATCTTGACCCCTGCCATGGCCCCGTTTATAATCGCCTCGATCACGTTATCGGCCTTTGTATATTCGACCTTTACGACCTTTCCGAGCGTCAGAGGAATCTCCGTTTCCGGTATGATGATCTTGCTTGCCAGGATGGCTGAGGGGGCAAGGAGTATGGATGCCGATATGAGATGGCCGGCCACGGTTGGAAAAACACCGGCGAGGATAATAACATAGAAGCCGAGCACGCTCGACGCGATCGTCGCCATACCGGTTGTGAGCACAACGAGCAATTCCGATTTTGTCATCTTGCTCAGATAGGGCCTCACCGTGAGGTTTGATTCAATCCCAAGAAATATCTGGGCCGAAGCGCAGAGCGACTCGGCCCCGCTGATACCCATTACCATTCTGAATATCCGGGCAAAGACGTCTATGAGTTTCTCCATGAGGCCCACGTGATAGAGTAGTTCCATCAGGGCAGCGAAGAATATGATGGAAGGCAGTGCCTGAAAGGCGAGGATAAAACCCAGCGAACCCGCCTCCCCGGGGGCCGTCGCGAGAGGCCCGAAAAGAAACCTGATGCCTTCGAACGCGCTGTCGATCAGCTTCATAGTTGCGTCGTTCAGAAACAGGAAGAACTTAGCCCCGAGCGGAAAAAGAAAAACGAACAGGGCGAAAAGAATCTGCAATGCGATACCCCAGAAGATCACCCTGAAGCTGACGCGCCTTCTACTCTGAGAAAAGAGAAATAAAAAGGCAATGAAGAAAACAATACCACCGGCAGAAACCAGGTTGTAGACGCTCATATGTCATGCCCTCCGAATCGAAGTAACAGACCTTTTCTTCTTTATACATCGGGCCGCGTGTCAACGGCAACCCCAAAATTTATGCGGCCGGGGGAAATGCTTAAGCGTACGTATAATCGCCGCCGCAGGCAAGTTCCCGCGAATATTCGCCCCTTTGGAACGCTTACGCTTGGCATACCCCGGCAGCATTCGTGTGTTCATTTTCAAAAAACCCTTAAACAGCATAAAGAGATTGACACTGTTCAGTTTGTCTTCTACAATGATCCGTGAGCGCCTCCATGAAAAGCTCCGCTGTGCGACGTTCATCTGTCTTGACTATCCTGGTTTTGATATGCTGTGTAGCTAACGCAAAGGCAGGTGCCTTAGCTTATCAACACCCGGGGACAGGTCTTATTTTTCCCGATACAGTGGGGCAGGCAAAACTTGTCAGCGTAAGGGACTATGAAAAGGAGAGCCCGGGGCTCGGTGTGGGCATCATGTATCGCGCTGAAACCTTCAAGGCTGACGTATTCCTCTACGACCTGGATCAGGGATCCGTCCCCACCGGCGCTGCAGCTCCTCTCATCTCCGCGCAGTTTGAACAGGCCGTCAGTGACGTTTACGCGGTGGAAAAAATGGGCATCTACAAAGACATTGTCATGGAGTTGCCAAAAGAGACGGTGCGAGTGGGCGCCTACTCCTTCCTCCACAGTAGGATGATCTTTACCCAGGATAGTAATGAACGCGTCTCCCATCTCTATTTGACCGGTTATAAAGGCCAGTTCGTGAAGGTAAGAATTACCTATTTGCTAAGCGATGCGGCAAACGGCGAAAAATCGCTGACCGACTTTCTTAGTATGCTCGCCGGCAGCATGAAAGCCGCCGAACAGTGAGGCACCATTCTCGCTATGACAAACCCTGAGTATGTTCCCGTCACCGCAGCTGTGATCGAGAAGGACGGCAAGATCCTCATCGCCAGGAGAAAGACCCCTTTCATGGGCTACGCCTGGGAGTTTCCCGGCGGAAAGCTCGAAGATAATGAGACCCTTGAAGAGTGCCTGAAAAGGGAAATCCGCGAAGAACTCGATATCGAGATCCACGTAGGGCCGCTTATTTCGCTCAATAAACACGTGCTTAATTGTGAGTCGGCCATCGTACTCTATGCGTACCGGGCGAGACACGTGTCAGGAGAAATTACTCTGAAAGATCATGAAGAAGTGAAATGGGTACGGCCGGAAGATCTCCTGAATTACGATTTCCCGGATCCCGACCGGTTAATCGCCAGAAAAGTAAGTGAGGGATGACGGGGCATCCTCAGACATCTGAAGAGAGCCCGTGAGAACCCTCTTCTCGAAGACCTGCCCCATGTCGTTTAATCCTGCCTTCCGAGGGAGAGGAAGAACTCCCTCATTTCGGGCGTTGCCGTGTCGAGTTCCATTCTGTTCGCAACCCCCTGAAGATCGATCTTCTTGCCTTCCCTGAAGACCGCATTCATCCTGGCGTATATTTCGCCGTTTCCATCTTCCACCCAGGCGGTTGCGTGAATGTCTTTCTTCTCCATCCGGACAAACTTGCCCTGCGCCCTGTAGTGAATATTGCACGCAATGGGTTTTAAGAACTCCATCTCCACTTTCCTCGTCATGGCCATCTTTTTCGTCTCCAGGAGTATCACATACCAGATAATGCTGTCGAGGACGCCGAAAATCATGCCGCCATGCACAACATTCTTGTATCCTTCAAAACGCCGGTCAACGAAGAAATCGGTGTAGACAAGGCTGCCATCACACATCATGGTGAGTTGCAACCCGTCGCTGCGCTCGGGACTCGAAAAAAACGATCGTTTGTATGCCGGTAATCTGCCTTTCATCTGTTCGCTCCATTTCTCACTATCTCAAGTTGGAAGTTCATGTTTCACATCCTTTCAGGTATCGCATACCGAGCTGCCCACAGGCGCCCGCCACGTCCTGCCCCCGGGAATCCCGTATCATTGTGGTGAAGTGCCGCCCGTAAAGGTAATCGTGAAACATGGTGACCGATTTCGCATCCGGTGCCATAAATTCCAGATAGGGCGACGTATTATATGGAATAAGGTTTATCTTGCACTTAACCCCTTTCAGAAGGTCCGCGAGCCGTCGGGCGTCTTCCGGGGAGTCGTTGACGTCTTTTATTATCACATATTCGAAAGTGGTCCTTATCCTGTTCGGGCCCTGAAAGGACCGGACGTAATCGAC
Source organism: Syntrophorhabdaceae bacterium (assembly GCA_035541755.1). Taxonomy (NCBI): domain Bacteria; kingdom Pseudomonadati; phylum Thermodesulfobacteriota; class Syntrophorhabdia; order Syntrophorhabdales; family Syntrophorhabdaceae; species Syntrophorhabdaceae bacterium. Next base: position 3,713 of record DATKMQ010000112.1, on the reverse strand, counting down.
AATCTGGCCAATGGGATAGAGCCTGTTGATAGGCATGAGGCGCGACCGGGTCTCATCATCGGCTGCGTTGAGCGATAAAGCGATACTTGCGGTTTTTAAGGGAAGTGTCCTGATGCCGTCCAAAAGACCTACTGATGAGACGGTGATCCTCCTGTATGAAAAATCGAGTCCTATGGATTCCTTGAGAATGGTGAGCGCTTTCACAACATTATCGAGGTTATCCATAGGCTCGCCCATGCCCATGAACACGATATTCGTGATCCTCCCCTCGCCTAATCCCTTCAAATACTCTTTGACTGTCACAACCTGATTCACGATCTCTGCCGCGGTGAGGTTGCGTTTAAAGCCGATCTTCCCTGTTACGCAGAACTTACAACCCATTCTGCAGCCGATTTGTGAGGATATGCAGAGTGTGTTCCTCTCTTTCTCCGGCATGATGATGCTTTCAATAATGTGACCGTCGGCCGCGGAAAGGGCAAACTTCCGGGAACCGTCGCCTGAGAGCAGGACCTCCTTGATCTCGAGCAATTCCACGGAGAACATGTCCCGAAAGACCTGTCTAAGACTCTTCGGGATGTCCGTCATCTCGTTAAAGTCGAAGACACTTTTTGCGTAGATCCAGGTATAGAGCTGCCGGGCCCGGAATTTCTCCCGGCCCGCCGCACCGATCGTCGCTTCCAGGTCTTTAAGCGTAAGACCGAAAAAACTCTGCATGACCGAATAGGAATAGCAGAAAACAGGGCCTATTGCAAGGCTACCTCACTCTCTATGCGTAGGCGAGGTCAACCTCGCCTACGCCCGATATCCGGTCACGGGACCACACACGAAAAACTCGATGCCGCTTCAGTGTCGCCGCTCCCCTTATATTTGGGTATTTCAGGGTAGGCGCACAATAGTCGGGTCCGCCCGGGGGACCATGAAACAGGCACTTCAGCATTTACCACGTCGGCCGCCACGACCCCCTTGCCCCGTGCCCGCGCAACCACACTGTCCGGCGCAATCCCTTTCTCAACCCAGTCCACAAGGGCATCCGTGAGGTCAAATTGATCGGTCGATGGGCCTCCTCTCACGTGAGCCATGCCCGGGACAACGAACAAGCGGATCATATCGTATGCCTTCTGTCCGTACCGCGCTTTGAAATCTTCGTACCAGTTGATCGTATCGCTCGCCGAAAAGATCGGGTCGGCGGCTCCATGATAGACAATCATCTTTCTATTGTTGGCAACGAATCCTGATAGAACAGTTGCGTCCGGGGGCGTCATAAAGGACATGGCCGACTCTGTATAGATGCTGCTTGTCGCATAGATCTTAGGCGCATCGGTGTCCATATTGAATCCGAGATCAAAATCGATCAGCGTATTTCCCGTACCGCTGAGCACTGAAGGGGAAACGGGAGGCGTCATGAAAACAAAACCCACAGCAAGCGGATCACGGGGGCCTGTACTGTTGGCAAATTTCCAGAAGCCCCAGTTCGCGCTTGCGATGCCGGGGTCCCAGAAGAAATTCGTGTACAGCGGCTGTCCCGCCGAGTTCCTCGCGCCGGTGTGGACCGCTGCGAGCACCTTTTTCTGCGCTTCAGTGAGACAGGTGCCGTCGGGCGCTGCCGAACAGGTCGGAACATCGGTCGCGATATTGAACGCCGACTGACATTTCTTGACGTCACTGACCATATGATCATTGAGACCGTCGAGGTTATCGCATTTAGCCACAATCTTATCGGACACGAGCTGAAGGTCGGCCTGTGAAAAACTCGTGGCCACATCAGGCCTGCCCGTGGCGGGAGATATTTTGGATATGGGGGCATATTGCTGAACCCCCCACAGTTGTGCTATGGCCGCTTTGGGCAGGTTAAACCCCGGCGACGCCGCAAGGTACCCGTCGTATTGATCGGCATAGCGCGCCGCAGCCACCATGGTATGGCGTCCGCCGTTGGAGCCGCCTGCAATGTACGATTTATCGGGCATCTTGCCGTAATATGTCTTGATCAGGTTCTTGGCCATGGGGGTGAGCGCTGCCACCGCGTTATATCCATAGTCGAGGCGGGCCTGCGGGTCCAGTCCGAAGAGGCCGCCACCGATCGGGCCCTGCTCCATCTGATGGCCCGCGTCCGAGCTGATGACGGCAAACCCTTTGAGAAGCCCGTTGGAGGTCGGACCTCCACTCAACACGTCGCCGTAAGCGTTGATGACCATGCCATCGAGTCCTCCGTTTGCCTGGTAGAAGAAACGGCCGTTCCAGGATGTTGGCAGGCGCATCTCAAAGCCGATGGCGTACATCTTGCCATCTACAGGGCTCTTGCGCTCGTTCATTTTGCCCTTGACCACACAGTGTTCCGGCATTGCCTCGGCGATGCCGGGGATACGCAGCGTGCCCGCTGGCACTTGAGAGACCGAGGAAATAACCGTATTTGTATAGCTGAAAACCCTGGGAAGATCGTTGCAGGCCACCAAAGCCCTGGCCGGGGTGGCCTCGGTTAAGGGTGATGCCTTGCCGCCCGCCTCGGGCTTGAACCCATTCATGGTTGTGCAGCTCACAACAAAAAGAAGGATTACGATCACAAAAAACAGCTTGTTCTTCATCTGGCATCCTCCTAAATCAATAAAATTGCCGGCAACTTCCCCTTGCCGGGTGAAAATTCGTCAAGGCTCAAGGTGCCCCGCATCCGCCTAAATATCAACCGCACGCATGCGGCATGTCTCAAAGTGACCCTTCTTTATAGAGGATTATCACAGAAAAACAAATACTGCAATGTAAAGTCAAAATACCCCGTGGAATTCGTAGTGTAGATCGTCCCTGCCTAACCACAACCCGGGCCCTGCCGTTCGTTCTGCCTCAGATATCGACCGTAAGCCTGTTCGGAGTCTTGAAACCCCGGATAGTTTTGCCATGGATCTTTCTGAAGAAATAAGAGACGAGATCCCGGTCCTGTGGCTCCTCTACATACTCATTGCGCCTCACGTCATAGCTAATAAATCGCTTCCCTGATAACAGACTCTTCAAGATATAGACATCGTGCTCTCGTTCGGGGATACATTCTGTCTCAGCTATGTCGCTTAGCCTTTCCATGGCGGGATTCCGATCAACCATGCCTTTCACCATATTGATGAATCGCGTAAGCTTCACAAAGGTCGCGGTCGTCTCTCTCGGAAACAGCGGATTTGATGGATAGAGCGCGCTCGACCGCATGACTTTCAGGTACCTCTCCCAGTCACCGCCTATCGAATCATGAAAAAGAGGGCTCGTGGGCGCGAGATAGTATACGCTCGGTCCGGCAAGAAGGCGTCTCTCCATGAGAAAGATCATGGTCTCGATGATATCGTCGTGTCTTTGTCCGGGAAGGCCGAGGATAAAATGGGCCTCCACAACAAAGGGGGAGGATTCGAGGTAGGAAAGAAGATCAGTGAAATGTGCGGGAAATACCCTCTGCTGTGCGTGATGAACCGCGTGAGACGCGTCAACGAGGGAGAAATTGAGACGTCTGAAGCCTGCGTCATACATGAGTTCAAGCGTTTCTTTATCGAGGGTGCCTGCGTAGAGGCCGTTCATTGCGGAGAGCTCTATCCCTGTACCCTGGAATAATTCCAGGACCTTCCGAAAAGACTTAAGGTCGAGATTGAGCATATCGTCTTCAAAGTCGATAGCCCTGATATTAAGCCCACGGCAATCCTCTATCTCCTTCTCGATGCTTCCTATTTCGCGTCGTCTGTAAGGCA
>DATKMQ010000111.1 GCA_035541755.1 Syntrophorhabdaceae bacterium | reverse complement strand
CAGTTTGCAGCCCTCAACTGGGTGGTAAACCACTGGGGCAATGACGCGATCATTGAACCCGGGCAAAATATCAAGGACCACCTTCGCTATGCCATACAGAAATACTCGGAGCTTGAGGGCTGTGCGAAAAAAACGCTCTATACCCATACGGGCTGGCGCAAGGTAAACGGCGAGTGGTGCTACCTCTGTGCCAACGGTGCCATCGGAGGGAAAGACATTGCGGTAGAGCTGCCCGGTGAGTTTCTTGAGATGAACCGGTACTGCTTGCCTCAGGCTCCCGAGAACGAGGTGGAGGCAATCCAAGCAAGTCTCTCCTTTCTTCATGTCGGGAAGCACGAGATCACCTACCCGGCATATGCGTACACCTTCCTCGCTCCTCTGACGAGTATCCTTACCCCCACGCCCAACTTCTCCGCGTACTTCTATGGGGAAACCGGATCGTTCAAATCCACGATTGCAACCCTATTACTCTCTCACTTCGGGGATTTCTCTATCAGCGGCCTCTCGAACTTCTCGAGCTCTGCCAACCAGATCGAGAAACGAACGTTTATTTTAAAAGACACCCTTTACATTCTCGACGATTATCACCCTTCAACACAGCAGAAGGAAGCCACGGCGAAGGAGGCCATCGCGCAAAGGCTCATACGGGCCTCAAGCAACAGGACCGGGCGGGAAAGGCTCAATCCCGACACGACCGAGAAAGGCAAGTACGCGCCGCGCGGTATGCTCATCATCACCGGAGAAGAACTCGTCCAACTCCAGTCCACGCTCGCCCGATTAATGGTCGTGGAATTCAACGAAGGGGATATCGATCAGAAGCAGTTAAATGACGTGCAGAGGAATTCCCGCCTTCTGCCCCATGCTATGTCGTCATACATCCTCTGGATAAAAGATCATATGGATCACATACGGACTTCGTTCCCTGAATGGTTCCTGAAGATGAGAGAGAACACCGTCCAAAGCAATGCCCATAAGAAGATCAACGAGCAGGCAGCGTACCTACAGTTTAGCTTCGAATTACTTCTGTCCTGGGCCAAAGAAAAAGGAGCGATTGACGAGAACGATGCAGGAATTGCCCTCGAACTCGCAAAAGATATATTTGTTAAGGTTGCATGCCGTCAATCCGAAAGGATCGATGAGGATGATCCGGTTAAACTCTTCTTTGGCATCATCGATTCCATGCTCATCGGAGGAAAAGCCCACATGAGGGACCGGTACAGTGGGCGTAGAAGTCCGAGAGCTGGCAAACCCCCCGATGATTTTATCGGATACTATGACGAAACTCATTACCTTCTTTTACCGACGGCTATCTGGCATGTTGTGACTTCCTATCTGAAATCCGAAGGAAGACGCTTCCATTTCGAGCGCATTAACCCCATCTATTCGGCCCTGGAGAAGCAGCACAGTATTGAAAGAACAAAGGACGGGAAACACACCCACGTCGTCAAGATCAACGGCACTCCTATGAGGGTGCTCAAGTTAAAAAGAAAAGGCAATGTTCCCTTGGAGTTTAATCCGGAGCCAGCTGATGATGTCGAGCAGGAATAAAGACACACAAAAAGACGTTGGGTTACTCCACGCAGGAGCGGCGGACCCGCGGCGGAAACCGAGTTGTGGTAACCCGCGTAACACCCTGATGGAGACCAAAACACCCACGGTGTTACCGGCCAGTACCGTGACAATAAAGGATGTGACGAGGATGATGTTTCAGGTAACACGAGTAACACCGATTTCGACTATGAGTATGCGTGGACAAAGTGATCTGCTTGACTCCTGATACCAACTTTCATATGCTAACCCAGGATCAATTAAAATCCGGGGGTGTCATCATGAAGGGGATCATTATCTGTAACAAATGCCGCAAGAAGATGGATGGGGTGTGCAAATGTACGACTAAGGGAAATGCCAAGTGCATTGTCCAGATTTACTGGCACGGTAAGCACTACGAGTACCGACGGGACGATCGAGGATTCATACTGACGTACGAAACAGCTCAAGCGAAACTGATCGACATAAGCGGCGATATTAGAAAGGGAATATTCAATCCCATAAATTACACCGACGAAAAGATGAAGGAACGGCGTTTTGAAACGCAGATTGAACGGTGGTTGCAAGAGAAGATGAAACAGGCAGATCTCAACGAATTATCCCCAGGCACTACGAGACAGTACAATGGATATGTGAATAACTACTACCCCTTCTTCCATGGACAAGATGTCAGGGCGATCTCACTCGAAGCTCTATCAAACTTTAGGGACACTCTCGAAAACGTGAGCATTAAAACCAGGAAGAATATAATGGTAACCCTACATGGGTTCTTTCTGTGGCTGAAGGAAAGAGGTCTAATCAAAGAAATACCCATTTTCCCGAAGATAAAAGGGGATGATAGCGTTATCCAAAAGTCCATTGATGTTGATATACAGGAACAGGCGTTGAGGAGGATCCCCGAACGGCATAGAGATATTATTGAGTTCCTGATGGAGACAGGACTAAGACCCGGAGAAGCCTGTGCGTTACGCGTTGAACATATCAACGGCGGGATCGCAAAGATAGAGGGGACATTCTCTGGTACTCAGCTGAGAACGACAACAAAGCAGAAGAGGAAGCGATCTCTTCCCTTGTCGGTTCGGGCTCTCGAAATCACACAAAAGAATATGAAGGACAAACACCCAAAACAATTTCTGTTCATCAATCCCATCATTTGCCGCTATTACACTACGAACAGCCTTGATAAAATATGGAGGAAACACTCTGGGCTCGATGGTATTTCTCTTTATGAGGCAACAAGGCATTCATTTTGCAGTCAGCTGCTTGAAAACGGGGCCGATATAAGAATGGTCCAAGAACTTGTCGGACATAGCGATATCAGAATGACAGAAAAGTACACCCATGTGAAGATAAAAAGACTCCTTGACTTGGTGAATTCCAGAAAAGTTAGACGGCTTAATGAAAGCGAAAATAGAAGCGAAATAGAAGCGAGTATTTCAGCAACCAAATCCAATAAAATTAATTAGTTAGCTGGGGTGGGTGAAGGGTCTCGAACCCTCAGCCCTCAGGACCACAGCCTGATGCTCTAACCGTTGAGCTACACCCACCGTGAGGGTAATGTATTAGCACAATCAGGGCCGCAAGTCAATGATTGCAGGTGATTGATAATGTCCCGTAACACTGCCGGAGGATTTCACCATATGCTCTTCACGAACTTGATAACGACGAGGAGAAAGAGAAAGAAGATATAGAATTTGAGAAAGAAGAGGGCGGCCCGTGCAGGCTTCGTTATTTTGACTCGTGGCATATTCTACCTCGCTTCAGGTTCGTGTGAGAAGGTCATGTTTCACATCGTTATGGTGGATGACACCGAGGAGATGATCCTCGGCATCGACCACCGGAATGGCCCGGTAATGATACTTATTGAACAACTCGACAAGATCTTCGCTCGTGTCGTCTTCCTCGGCCCCGACCACGGAGGTGGCCATGATATCTTCAAGCCGGTTCGTATCGTCGGCGAGCACGAGCTCCCTTAAGTCCACAACGCCTGCAAGGGTATTTAATTCGGAAACCACATAGAGGTAGGAGATCGCCTGATACTCGGGGCGGTGTTGCTTGATATATGAGAGGGCCTGGGCAACGGTCGTCTCCTTGGGGAGGGTCACATATTCCTGAGACATGAGCTCCCTCGCCGTGATCTCGCGTTCGGAGAGTATCTTGGTGATCCGTTCCACCTTATCCGGCGGGAGGAGTCCCGAGAGCTTCTCTCTTTCCTCGAGAGGCAGCACTGAAAAAAGCTCGGCCATTTGCGGAATGGAAAGCTCAGACAGGATTGTATAGGCCCGTTCCTTTCTCAGGGCTGCGATAAGCTGTCGCTTAGCCCTTGGTTCCGCGTGCGTCAGTGTTTCGGCGGCTTTCTCCGAATCCAGGGCAGAAAAAAAGGCCTCCTGTTGTTCGCCTGAGAGCACCTCCAGCACGTCGGCCAGGTCTTCGCCGGGAAGATCCATTGCCTGATCTTTTTCCACGGAAAGGGAGACAGTGTCGGTGGTGACGGCATCTTCAACGGAGAAGGGCTGTACATACCGCCATGAGATGAGCCGGTCCTTGATCCAGCGAATGCCTCCCAGCCCCCACTTTCTCAAAAATCCGTTGAACGAGGAGTCCACGTGCACGATGATCATGCGCCCCTTGGAAAAGAGCAGGTGCACGTCGTTGACCACCTCAACGGTTCTCCCGTCCGTATCGAGGATCGTGCGGCCCATAAGGTGTTGAGCCACCAATATCCAGCCCTGCTGGTCTACGAACGGCGGATAGGAGGGGCCGCTCTCCGGCGGTTTAACGAAGATCGCGTCCCGGTCTATCTTGATGACCTTATCCCAGGGGATAAATTCCGTGGGTTTTCCCCATCCGTGCTCGAGGTATATGCCCACGGCATAGGGATGTGGTTCAGAAAGTTGAAAGACGAGGTCGGTGAGCTTTCCCAGCCGGTTCTTTATGTGACCGGCGCAGACTGGGCGATTAAGCAGCCGCGAGAACCAGAGGAACTCGAAGTCCTGTGAAGTACCGTTTGTCTTGCTGCCCGCAGGCTGTTGCGTATTCATTGAGATCCTCCTATCCCTGCCCGAAGAGTCCCGGGAAGAGAACAGAAATACCGAACAGGGTCGACATGATAATCACAAAAAGGGTGATGCTCACATTGGCCACGTTCTGCCAGGGCGTGTTCTTGTGTGCGCCCATCAACGGTTCATCGTTCAAAAGCAAAAGAAGAAAGATAAGCGCTACCGGTAACAGGGTAACGGCCACCACCTGGACAAACATAGTAATCGTAATAAGAGGGGCACCGGGAATAAGTACCACCGAACCTGCCGTACCGAGGCAGAGAAGATAGATCACATAAAACCAGGGGGCATCCTTGACGCCCTTGTTGAGGGAGTGTGCCCATCCAAAGACTTCCCCCACGGCCCACGACGTGGAGAGGGATATACAGAGCGCCCCTAAGAATCCCGCGTCGAACAGACCGATGGCGAAAAGCGCCCGTGCCCATGCCCCCTTGCCAAGGGGCAAGAGTGGTACGATGGCGTCCGCGGTCTGTCTCGCGTCTTCGACCAGGATCGGCGGATTGTGGTAGAAGAATGCGGCGGCTGTGGTGATAATGATGAAGGCGGCAACGAGGCAGGTCAAAAAGGAGCCCACAAAGGTATCGATCTTGCCGTATTTCACATCCTTGATGTCGAGCCCCTTATCGACCACGGCACTCTGTTGGAAAAAGATCTGCCAGGGGGTGATCGTGGTGCCGATGTTGGCCATGATGATGAAAAGAAGGTCCGTAGTGAAACCGCCCGGCAGGGTAGGAAGATAAAAACCCTTGAACGCAGCGCCCCAGCCCGGCGCGTTTCCCGTCTTCATGGCCCAGAAGGCGGCAGGAATATAAACGAAGTTGAATCCACAGAACAAAAGTGTCAGCTTCTCGAAAGTCCAATAACGTCCCGTGACCACAATACTCATGAGAATAAGCGTCACGACGATGAAGGTTACAATCGGCGGTATGCCGAAGATCGTCATGGCCGCGGTCATACCGATATATTCCGTCACAAGCGTGAGCCAGTTGACGATGGCCAAATCCACGATGGAAAACCATCCCCAGAATGACCCGAAGCCGTCGAAGATCGCCTCAGCGTGGCCGCGTTTTGTCACAGCGCCCAACCTTACCGTCATCTCCTGGATGTAATAAGCCATGGGCACCAGAATGAAGAAGATCCAGAGGAGGTTGAATCCATATTTTGCGCCGGTCACGGCGTAGGTTGAGATACCCCCGGCATCGTTGTCCGCTATCATGGTGATAAGACCGGGTCCAAGGATGACCAGGAAAAGAAAAAGCCGCGTGCGGAACCGGCCCAGAATATGGATACTCTTGCTGATCCAGTACATGATCTATTCCTCTACAGATTCGAAAAAAATGCTGCTAATTTTTTTTGAAACGCTTACGGGGCCTGACCCTCAACAGGGACTGATGTCCGTCAGGAGGGAGGCCAAAAAAGGCAGGGTTAACGGGGCCTGATATCCTGGAGCGGGCGTAACTCCCTGTTCAGCTCAAACCGCAAATGACCGCCAGGGTCTTCTTCCATACCGCTTATTCACCTCTTTTTTAGAAAAATTTACGAAATGATTCTAAGCCTATGAGGGAATCCTGTCAAGCGAAAAATGGCGGATTCGATTACTCTTTGGCGAGCTCAGTTTCGGTCGGAGCTTGCACGGCAGAAAGCCTCGTTTTCTTATAGAGCTCTGTAAAATAATAAGCCGAGACGAGCAGGATGTAATAACTGATAATGGAAGAACAGATAAAGCCGAGGTAAGGAATGCGCATGATCCAAACGCAGACATAGAGCCCGCAGAGAGCTATCCCGTAACCGATCAAGTATTCAAAGAAAACCTGTTTGATCCCTGCGAAAATGGTTTCGAATTCGAAGGCCCTTCTGAAATCCATATGCTCCGCGAATGTGACAAAGGCAAAAGGTACGAGAAAGGAGCAGACAATCAGGGCAACAAAGGAGAGTATCTTAAAGATATGCCCAAAGAAGGCCGTAAAGGAATTCAACGTGGTGAGAAAGAACCCACTTGAGAACATAAAAAATGGTATCGCATTATAGAGGATAAAGATGAAGAGGAGTTTCACCCCCTCTATCCAGATTTCATATTTCTCCTGCCATGTGGGAAGCCCGATGCCGCTCCCGACGATCACAAGGCGGGAAGTCCTGGAAAGAAATCCGAGTGATAGAAAGTTGAGCACGGGAATATAAAGGATGAGCCCCGCAAATATCCAGCGGGCGATATACCGCGAATTGAGCGTCAACTGAACGAAGGGGACCATATCCATTACCGTCTTCCTCCGGCTATGAAATCGAGGAGCGTTTCCCTGGTATAGCCCGTCATGCCCCCGTCCATGATGATGGTTTCGCCATTGATGTAGCGGGCCTCATCGGAGGCGAGAAAAAGTATTGTAGAGACCACTTCATTCACCTCGCCCATCCTGCCGACGGGCGTTCTGCCTGAAAGATAGTTCACGAAAGCCTCTTTCTTGATAAGGCCCTGATTCATCCCGCCCTTGATAAACCCCGGGGCGAGCGTACAGATCGTAATGCCATAGGGCGACCATTCATAAGCGAGCTCGCGTGTCATGACTATAAGGGCCGATTTACTGATTGCGTAAGGGAGAAAACCTTTTTCACCGAACAGGGCCACCTGCGATGCGATGTTGATGATACGCCCCGATTTCTGCTCGATCATCTTCTTCCCGAACGCCTGGGTCACGTAGAATGTCCCTTTCAGGTTTACGTCTATTACGCGATCGAAATCCTCTTTTTTCATGGTTTCCGTAGGTGCAAGCGGATTGACAATGCCGGCGTTATTGATAAGGATGTCGATTTTTCCCCAGGCATCGGTCACAGTCGCCACGGTCTTTTCCATTTCGTGAGCGTCAGTGATATCAGACCTGAAAGCGAGAATCTTCTGTTTCCCGAATTCCTGCTCGAATTGAGCCACGGCATCGCCGCCACGTCCGTTGACGGCCACGGATGCGCCGTGAGCGAGAAAGGCCCTGGCCATCTCCCGGCCGAGTCCTTTTGCGCCTCCTGTAATGAATACAACCTGATCCTGAAATTTCATAGGCCGCCTCCGTACAAGTCCCTTATCCTCCGGTCGAAGAGGGTTATCAGGGCCTCATTATCGTGAACGTCAATGCCTGTCACCTCGCGCCATACATCCGAGCGTTCCATGCAGAGGTATATGAAGAGGTTGTTGTGTAAGGCCTTGAGCTGCTTATAGAGCGACCGGTAGACCCTGATCCGCTCATTCTTGATGTAACGGTATTTACCGTCCTCGCCCCGGATGAACTCGCCATAGAGGAGGTTCTTCCTTTCTTTCTCGAGGAAATGGTCATACAGCTTTGGCGGAAACCTCAAAAGGCCGAGGCTGATCCAGATGATCTTTTCCGGATTAAGTATCCTTCCAATATCATCGATGAGGTAGCGGTAATCCTTTTCGAAGCCGTCATAAATCACCACGGGGTCCAGGTGAATGCCCACGAATGAGCCCAGATCCTGGGTCATCTTCGCCGCCTTCAATCGTTTATGCAGGGGGCTTGTTCTTTTCTCCTCTGCTTGAATGAGCCGCTCAGGCGATACGGAGAAGGAGATAACAGTATAAGGATTAAGGGAGGATGCGAGATGGTCGATCGATGCCCATTTGGATTTCAATTCGAGAAGGGCCTTTCTCTTGCGCCCGAAATAATCGACGAGATGCCTGTTCAGGTCAAGTCTTCTATCAAGGGCCAGGCTGTCGGAGAGCTCTCCCGTTCCGAACCTTACGATGTGGCGCGGCTCCTGATCGATCGCTTGATCGACCTGATCGAGTATGTGAGAGACGTCTTCTGTGGCCTTGATATGAGGCGCATTCAGATAGGCCTGCATGATACAGTACGAGCACGAGAGAGGACACCCCTCGATAAGGTCGATAGTCTTGTATCCGCAGCAGATGTGGTGTTTGGTACCAGGACAGTCCCTCACCACGCTGCCCATTGCTTCAACGAATTCTACCTTTGGTAAGCTCAAGGATATTTCCTATATGTCCTTTCTTTAGAACCTCGTTGAGTTTTTGCAGTAACCCTTCTGCTTCCTGCCCGCTCTTTACCCGTATTGTTATATCAATATACTCTTTTTCAAAGAAAGGGTCTACCTTTATGTCTATGGCCGGTGGCAGGCCCAGGGCAGCCTTCTCTTTTTCGAGTTTTTTCTCAAGAGACAGAAGGCCGGGATAAAGACGCTTTTTGAGCTTGAGTCTGAGTTCGCCCGCACTCTCGGCGCGGCCCACAGTCCTGTACGGGAACCTGCCGGTCTTAATCTTCATGAGGAGGAGCATTTCAAGGATCTCCCGGATGTAACTTTCGGTCGTGCGCATGGATGTAAAGGCCTTTATGATGCCCTTCCTCTCATCCTTGCTCAAGCGGAGAAGATACTCGATGTTCTTCAAAGAAAGTCCCTGTCCGATGATAAAGTCTTTCAAAAAGTTCTCTGATGAGGCTATGGAAATAAGCTGTGTAGAGACCTTCTCGTGCGGACTTAAAGAAAAGAGCCCCATGACCGTATCAAACTCGTCTCGAGAGAAACCCTGCGTTACCATCCTTTCTATGGTGTGGGCCTTCTCCACGATATTTAAACCTCGATGCATGTTGTCGTGAACGGCGAGTAAAAGAGCCTGTTTCTCGCTCAAGGCCTGTGTTACGGCAGGGACCTCTTTGAGCCCCAGTCTTTTAGCGGCTACAAGCCTTTTAAATCCAGTGACCACGGTGAACGGAGCGGGCTCAAGCAGTATGATCGGTTCTATAATACCGAGCTTTCCGATGGATGCTAAAAGCTTCTCGTCATGAAGCGGATAGGAGAGACAGAACCTTATGTCGCGCATATTGATCTGTCGAAGAGGTATCCGGGTAATCATTGCGGGGCCCGAGAGAATAGGCTACACGTCACGGCGCGCAAAAGAGAAACTTCCCGGCGCATGATGCGATTGGTCTTGGGGCTACGGTTTGTCGCGGCACTATCAGCCATTGGAATGTGTTCCATTGTATAAAAGTATTGATCTTGTGTCAATGTTGAGGTCTAATCTTGGCGCATCCGCACGGGACAAGATTGATGCGGATGTGTAGCGGTTGCAAGGAGGTTGTCGCATGAAGAAATCCATAGGCGCGAAGACCATGTTGTTTCCCACGCCGGTGCTTGTTGTAGGTACCTATGACCCGTCAGGCAGGGCTAATGCCATGACTGTGGCCTGGGGAGGTATCTGCTGCTCGGAGCCGCCCTGTGTTGCCATCTCTCTGAGGAAGGCCACCTACACATACGGGAATATTGTTCAAAGAAAAGCTTTTACCGTCCATGTAGCCGACGAAGCTCACGTAGAGGAAGCCGATTACTTCGGTATAGTCTCCGGCAAAAAGACCGATAAACTGATTGCGAGCGGACTCACGCCTGTCAGGGCGGAATTCGTGGATGCCCCCTGTATTGAAGAATTTCCCCTGGTGCTCGAGTGCAGGCTTCTTCATACCGTAGAAATTGGGCTTCATACCCAGTTTATTGGCGAGATAGCAGATGTAAAGGTCGACGAAGCCATGGTGACGGAGGATGGTTTGCCCGATATCGGAAAGATAAAGCCGGTAGCCTTCGCCCCTACGATCAGAAACTATTACGCCCTCGGCAGGGTAGTGGGCAAGGCCTTCTCTATGGGGAAAAAATAGTGAGACGCAATAGTCATTTATTCAAGCTGAGTCGCTTGCATTTGTGTGTAGAATATACGCATCAGA
>DATKMQ010000110.1 GCA_035541755.1 Syntrophorhabdaceae bacterium | reverse complement strand
GCATTGGAACCCATTGAGCTTTTTCGTGCAGTTTACGAACCCCAGGCCCATTCGATACGACGGGTCAGCGAGGAATAGATACAACAGATACTGGCAAGGACGGGCAAATCGGATGTTGAGCAACAGCTCAACTGCGGCGCTTGCGGTTATGATAGCTGCCGCCAGAAAGCCGTGGCTGTGGCCCTCGGAATGGCCGAACCTGAGATGTGCATCCCGTATATGAGACGCCTGGCGGAAAGACGGACAGATCAGATTGTCACAACAACGCCAAACGGTGTTCTTATTCTCGATGAAAACCTGAACATCATCAGTATGAACCCCGCTTTCAAGAAATTTTTCTTCTGTTCAGATGCGGTGCTCGGCCGCCACATCTCCTACCTCATGGACCCGGCTCCTTTCGAAAAGATCATCACCGGTCAAGTGGAAAGTCTGGAACTGACCGCGTCTCACCGTCATTTCAACCTGCTCTGTCGTCAGATTCTCTATATGTTGAAGGAAGAACGGCAGATCGTCGGTATCTTCATGAACATTACCAGTCAGGAGGAGCATGAAAAGAAGCTCAACGAAATCAGGTCCCAGACTATCAAGCAGGCCAACGAGCTTCTTGAACATCAGATAAAGATGGCCCAGAATATCGCCCAGTTTCTGGGGGAGAGCACGGCTGAGGGCGAAGCGCTCGTGCGAAAACTCATGACGCTCAGTGAGGCAGATGACAAGGATGCCGAATAAGGTAAGAAAATACATCGAAATGGTGGTTGCCCAGAAGCCAAAGAAAGTCGGCGGCATATGTGGCGATCACGTGGTGATTGACAGGAGTCCGGAGGCAACCACCATTATTCTCGCTGACGGCATCGGTACAGGGATTAAAGCACAGATTGCGGCGGTGATGTGCGCGAGCCGCTTGATCGAGCTCACACGCCAGGGCTTCACCCTTCGCGAGGCCACGAGAAAGCTCGTCGACACCATGCACCAGGCCCGAACGATTAACATTCCGTTTGCCGCCTTCTCCATCTGCCGTATTCTGAATAACGGACAGGCTACTGTCATTTCCTATGAAATACCTCACCCTATTCTCGTTGATAACCGTCTGGCAGCCTATCTGCCCACACCACGGTCCTTCCCGCTCGGCCTTGAAATCGTCTCCGAAACGAATTGCGCCCTCAACTATGGAGATGGCATTATTTTAGTCAGTGACGGAGTAAGCCAGGCAGGTCTGGGACACCAATACCGCCTGGGGTGGGGTCTTAAGGGCGCGTCCGACTTTGTGAATGGCTGCCTGATTCAGGGAGGGGACCTCAAAGAAGTGCCGGACAAGATTTTAGCGCGGGTCAAGGAAATATCGGGTTCAACGTATGGCGATGACACCACGTGCCTTTTGCTTTTGTGCAGAGAAGCAAGGACGTTGAATATCCTGTCCGGTCCGCCTGGGAAGAAAACCATGGATGCTGCCGTGGTGGAAGACTTCATGAAGATGAAAGGCCGCAAAGCGGTCTGCGGGTCAACGACCGTCGAAATGGTCGCCCGTACACTAAAAGTAAGCGTCTCGATGGACGCTTACTCAACGGAGTTTCACAAACCACCGTCTTATAGATTTCAAGGGATCGACCTTGCAACAGAAGGCGCCATTACACTCAACCAAGTCTACAACATCATTGAAGAAAGCGAAAACAAGTTAGCGTCCGACTCGGCCGTCTCTGATCTGTATCGGCTTCTCCACAGTGCCGATACGATCAACATCATTATCGGCACCGCCTCCAATCCCGCGCACAAAGCGATCACCTTCCGGCAAATGGGCATCCTTCCCCGCGAAGCAATTATCCCTCTTCTCGTTGAAAAATTGCGAAAAATGGGGAAACTCGTTAACGTCAAGTGTTACTAAAACGGTTGAGGGTCTCTTTGTGCGTTCCTCCCCAATCGGGTATCCACCGCAACCAGGATGCGATAGAACGCTTGAGGAATACTCTCTTTTGACGTCGGAGCCGGAACAACTCGTCTGATTGGAATTCTTTATTCGTTTATTATATACTTGTAATCCTCTGATATTTAAAGAGGTATAGGATGGTTTACAGAAAAGATCTCATCATCACCATCGATGGGCCGAGCGGCGCAGGTAAGAGCACCATCGCGAAGCTCCTCGCCCGAGAACTTGGCTACACCTTCATCGATACGGGTGCCATGTACAGGGGCATCGCCTGTGCCTGTAAGGCAAGGGAGGGCGAGCCCGTTGAATCAATCTTGAAAGACCTTCCTCTTCGTTTCGAGTTCAAGGGCGAAACCAGGGTTTATTTAGACGGAGCGGACATATCCCAGGAGATCCGTGAACCCCACATATCACTCCTTGCTTCTTCTCTGTCCCAGCAGAGCGTAGTCAGAGAGTACCTCTACCAGATCCAGCGCGATATAGGAAAGAACGGCGGTGTTGTACTCGAAGGAAGAGACACGGGGAGCGTGGTCTTTCCTCACGCCCACGTCAAGTTCTACCTCGATGCAAGCCCCGACGAGAGGGCCAAAAGAAGGCACACGGAACTCGCGGCAAAAGGCGATAGCAGCGAACTGGCGACTGTTCGGGAAGAGATGGCCGTAAGGGATAGAAACGATTCGGAGCGTCAAATCGCCCCGCTCGTCATTCCCGAAGGCGCCCATCGCGTGGATACGACGGGTATCGATGTGCCTTCCGTGCTCGCCATGCTTCTCAAGTATATCGCCGGGGAGAGCGCTCGATGAAAGTCCTCAAGACAGAAAATATCGGCTTCTGTTTCGGAGTGAAAAGGGCGGTCAAGATGGTCCTTAAGCACGCCGAAAAGACGAACGAGACGGTGCACACCATCGGACCCATTATCCACAACCCGCAGATGGTGAACATCCTCAAAGAAAAGAAGGTTATCCCCGTGGATAACGTGTTCGAGGTGAAAAACGGGGTCGTTGTCTTCCGGACCCACGGCATCAAAAAGGAAGAAGAGGAATATATCAGAAAAACGGGCCTCAAGGTCATCGACGCGACCTGTCCTTTTGTGAAGAGGGTGCGAAAGCACGCCATGTATCTTAAAAGTAAGGGATATCAGGTCGTAATCGTTGGCGATAAAAGTCATCCCGAGGTCAAAAGTGTCTTGAGTTATTTGGATGGGGATGGTATTGTATTGCAAGAGCCGAAAAGGCTCGATCACAAAAAGGTGGGGGTTGTAAGTCAGACTACCCTCGACAAAGATACATTCGTGAACATCGTAAAGGAATTAATAGGAGGGGTTGAAGAACTCAGGGTTTACAATACAATCTGCGAGAGCACCTCAGTGAGGCAAAAGGAGGCCGTGGTGCTTTCGGGCAAGGTGGACATGATGCTCGTCGTGGGGGGGAAGAACAGCTCCAATACAACCAAGCTTTATAAAGTCGTCAACAGAGTACAACCGAACACGCATCATATAGAAACGGAAGAGGACATCAAACCTGAATGGTTCAAAAACGTCCATGCGGTGGGGATTACCGGGGGTGCATCAACTCCGGATCTCATAATAGATATTGTGGAAAGGCGTGTAAAAAATCTTTAGGGGGCCGATATGGCGGACAGCGGCGACACAGGGGCACAGAAAGAAAACTCACAGGAGGAGATGAGGGCGCTCTATGAAACGTCCATGAGGAGTCCCGGCGACGGCAACGTTTTCAAAGGCACGGTTATAAAGATCAACGGGGAATCGGTCATTGTAGACGTGGGCTTGAAGTCGGAAGGGACTGTAGCTCTTCGCGAATTTGCGCCGCGAGGCGTGGAACCGGAAATACATATCGGCGACGAGATTGAGGTCATGGTCGTGGGGAGGGACAGGGAATCCGGCCTTCTTGTGCTCTCCAAACAGAAAGTCGACGAGATCAGAACATGGGAAAAGATTGATAAGTCCCTTGAAGAGGGAATTCCGATAGATGGCACCATAGCTTCAGAGGTAAAGGGAGGTTTCATCGTAATCACGGGCGGGGTCAACGCATTCCTGCCGCTTTCACAGGTCGATATAAAACCGGTGAAAAACCCCTCTTCTTTCGTGGGAAGGCACCTGAAGTTCAAGGTCATAAAGGTCAACAAGAGAAAAGGTGGCGTGATCGTTTCTCGAAGGATGCTCCTTGAAGAAGAACGCGAAAAGAAGAAGCAGGAATTCTGGAAGAACGTAAAAGAAGGTCAGATAATGTACGGATTCGTCCGCAACATCACTGACTACGGCGCCTTTATCGATCTCGGCGGGGTCGACGGTTTTCTCCACGTGAACGACATCACCTGGGGCAAAATCACGCACCCGAAGGAATACTTAAGGATCGGCGATGAAGTGAAGGTGAAGATCGTCACCATAGAGACCGAAAAATCGCGCATATCCGTGGGCATCAAACAGTTGAAAGTCGATCCCTGGGCAAAGATTGAGGAACGATATGCCATCGGTTCCAAGGTGAGAGGCAAGGTAGTGGGCATCGTCGAATATGGCGCATTTATCGAGCTTGAACAGGGACTTGAAGGGCTCCTCCATATCAGCGAGATGAGCTGGGACAGGAAACTGAGGGACCCGGGCAAGATCGTGAGCAAGGGGGATTGGCTCGAGCTTGTGGTCCTGAGAATAGACCCCGAGAAAAAACGAATCTCGCTCGGGCTTAAGCAACTGGCGCCCGATCCATGGGATGAACTGGAGAAAGCCTACCCTCCGGGAACCATAATCACGGGTAAGGTAAAGAATTTTACCGACTTCGGTATGTTCGTGGGCATCGGCGCGGGTGTGGACGGATTGGTTCACATGTCGGAGATATCCTGGTCGAGAAAGAAGAGCGCCGCCCCGGAACAGTTCCAGAAGGGGACTACGGTAGAGGTGCTTGTACTCAATGTAGACAAAGCGCAGAAGAAATTTTCCCTGAGTCTCAAAAGGCTCAAGGACGATCCATGGAAGGGTGTGGCCTCGCGATACCACGTAGGAGACGTGATTGAAGGCTTTATCACGAGCGTTACCGATTTTGGTGTGTTCGTGGAAATAGAGGAAGGCATAGAAGGGCTTATCCATCTCTCGGAAATGGACATGCAGGGTAAACAGCTATCTGAGGTCTTTCGGATAGATGACAAAATTCAGGCCGTCATTCTCAATATCGACGAAAAGGATAAGAGAATCGGCCTCAGCGTGAAGGCGCTGAGAAAGGCCGAAGACAAAGAGCCGGCAGCATCTCCTCCGGAAAGTGAAGGCGCTTTCTCCACGCTCGGCGACATCCTGGAGCCGGCAATGAAAAAGAACCTGGAAGAGAATACCACGGAAGAGGAGGAATAATGCCCATCAGTGAGGAATTGTTGAAGATACTCTGTTGCCCTCAATGCAAGGGGGATATACGACTGAGCGATACCGGGGACGGTCTCACCTGCGATGCCTGTAAACTCCTCTATCCCATCAAGGACGACATACCCATCATGATTATAGAGGAGGCGCTCCCCCTTAATGCGCCTGGCTCAAAATAGACAACGGTGTTTGTTGATCTCCTCCTGATCCTTATCATCAGAGCCCTGCAGCAGTCGCTGCGTATCCTGCCGGAAAGTGTGCAGCTCTTCAAGGGAAAGATGCTGGGGAGACTCGCCTTTCTTGCCTTGAGAAGCCGAAGACAGGTGGCGATCACGAACATCAAAAGGGTCTTTCCCCTTCTCTCTGACCGGGAAATCACCTCTATCGCAAAACGCAATTTTGAAAAATTGGGGATTAACGTCATCGAGCTTCTGCTCGTATCTTATCTCTCCAGGACCGAGATCACAAAAAGGTTCGACGTCGAGGGCCTCGAGCACTTCGAAGAGGCCCTGAACAAGGGCAAGGGCGTCATAGCCCTCACGTTCCATTTCGCCAATTGGGAGGTAGAAGGCATTGCGTCCCGGCTTCTCAACCGCGATGTGATCGCGCTTGCCCGCCCTCTCAAGAAACATCGTCTGTTGAATAATTTTCTGAACCGCTTGAGAGAGTCGGCGGGCCTTACGATCATGGTTAATGAGAACGTGGCGCAGGAAGTCATACGCTTGCTCAAGGAAAACAAGGTCGTGGTAATCCTGGGGGACCAGCGGGAGAAACGCTCTCGGGGGGTATTTGTGGATTTCTTCGGCGTCAAGGTGTCCACGTCAAAAGGCATGGCTATGATCGGCATGAAGACCGGGGCGTCGGTGCTACCCGTGTACCCTGTCAGAAAGGGCTTTCTTCGCTATACGTACGTGTGTGGGGCGCCCATTGAAATGGAGCGGGGCGGAAACATTGAAGACCTCGTGGCCAAAAACACGCGCAAGATAAACGCTTTCCTTGAAACGATCATCCTGAAATACCCCGATGAATGGTTCTGGGTACACAGACGATGGGGAAGACGCGAAAAGAGCACAGAATGATAGCGGCACAGCCACATCACCCGTAGAAAAACAGGTTTTAAGCCGTCAGATCCTGTCGCATCACGCAGGAACTTCTCCCTGAATAGCTCAGGCGGTTCCACATTCTCATATCGTCTATCCGTGCTTTCGAGCGATAACGCTTATTGACTGTATCGAGCTCTCTCGTCTCAGCATGCTGGGGGTGTTTCAGTAGATCAAAATGACGTTGACTTCACCGGAGGGAGGTGATAGATAACAAGTAAAACCGTAGAGGAGGTGAGAAAAATGGGAAAGTCCAAAAAGCCCCTTTCGCTCGTATGAGGGTCGATTTTTGACCCGATGAGGTCTAGGTTAGACCTCCGCTTCATTCGCAGGAAGGGAAGAAGGGCGGTCCCGGTTCATCTGAAGTTTCCCCCTCTTTTGAAATAATTCGACCTCCTCCTTCCATTCCTGCATAACCCATAAAAGCAGCCTATCGGGCTAACGAAGGAGGAACAAAAATGTCTCGAAAATTATTCAATTTTTTCGCCTCCCGCACGGGCATCGTCTTTGCGGGTCTGTTTATCGGAGTCCTGGCGGCCCTCTTGCAAAAGATGGGAAATCCCGGGAATATGGGCATCTGTGTGGCCTGTTTCGAGAGGGACGTCGCCGGTTCCCTGGGCCTTCACCGCGCCGCCATGGTACAGTATATGCGGCCGGAAATTATCGGCTTTGTCCTCGGATCGCTTGTGGCTGCGTATACCTTCAAAGAGTTTCGACCCCGGGCAGGGTCGGCCCCCATCGTAAGATTTGTTCTGGGCGCTTTTGCGATGATCGGCGCCCTCGTGTTCTTAGGCTGTCCCTGGCGGGCTATGCTTCGCCTCGCGGGGGGAGACGGGAATGCCATTTTCGGTATCCTCGGTCTGATCGGGGGAATCTGGGTAGGCACTCTCTTTTTGAGAAAAGGGTTCGGCCTCGGCCGCTCGTATCAGACGCACACGTCGGTGGGCTGGCTCCTGCCGCTCACCATGCTTGCGTTCCTGGTATTGATGCTTGTCTTTCCTCAGATCACCGGTAAGGATAAAAGCGGGCTACTATTTTACAGTATGACAGGCCCCGGGTCCATGCATGCCCCTTTGCTTATTTCTCTCGTTGTCGGCCTTGGCGTGGGTTTCGTTGCTCAGCAGACAAGGTTCTGCACAACGGGTGCTGTTCGTGACCTCATTCTCTTCCGGCAGGGCCATCTCTTGTGGGGAGTCCTGGCACTCGTGGTCGCAGCCTTTGTTACGAACCTGATTGTGGGGCAGTTTCACCCGGGCTTCGTAAAGCAGCCTATTGCGCACACGATGGCGCTCTGGAATTTCGGCGGCATGGTGCTTGCGGGTCTCGCTTTCACGCTCGCCGGGGGATGTCCCGGCAGGCAGCTTTTTCTCTCCGGAGAAGGTGATGGCGACGCGGCGGTTTTTGTTCTTGGCATGCTCGTGGGGGCAGGCTTCTCCCATAATCTCGGCCTTGCCAGTTCCGCGGACGGAGTGGGGCCTTACGGTATTCCTGCTGTGATCATCGGACTTCTTGTCTGCCTTTTCATCGGCTTCACCATGAGAGAAAAAACTGCCTAAGGAGGAGAAAATGGACAAAGTAGTGGATGCGCGCGGTCTTTCGTGCCCCGAGCCCGTACTGGCCACTTTGAATGAAATAAAGAAGAATCAGCCGGGAGAGGTTGTGGTTCTGGTTGATACGGACACATCCAAAGAAAATGTCTGTCGGGCGGCAACCGGGCAGGGATGGCGGGTAAAGAGTATCGATACCGAAGGTGGAGGTTACCGCATCATTCTGGAAAAAGGATAGAGGAGCGTGAGGGAAGAACTGGATGGGTATGCTACTCAGCTCAGTATCCTCCAGTTCTTCGTATATCTATGGCAACACAATGACTACAATTGTGTGAATATTCCCCTCCGGAATTTGTAGCCCTGGAACGCTTAGAATTCGCGTATCCCATCACACGCGCATTTCTAACGCCTCAAGATCGTTAGTTTATATTAAATAAACCCTACGATGGCACACCTTTTGCTCTATCACTATACGATGCTGGAGGTAATGTAACAAATGGAGGATACAAAGTTGGCCAGGCGTTTTCAGAGGCACCAAGAGGGGAGGCCCTTATGACTAAAATAATGCCATCGACAATGACTTCGGGCGAAGCACGTGCGTGTATCGCCGAAATCAACCGGAATTTGAAGAATACCCGTACGCTGCTGCTCGATCTTTACGAGCGCGAAGGATGGAAAGCCCTGGGGTACCCGAACTGGCGGGAATGCGTGACCGCAGAGTTTAAACAGCATCAAAGCTATTTATACAGACAACTCGAAGCCGCAAGAACAGAAAAGAACATTACACAAATGGCTGAGAATTTGCCAATTGGCGAAATTCCCGAGAGTCATTTGCGCCCCCTTACGCCTCTATCCCCTTTGGATCAGCGAAAAGCCTATCAAAAGGCGGTAGAGACTGCGCCAGACGGTAAGGTTACCGCAAAGCATGTAGAAGAAACTGTGCGGGAGATACAGGAAGCTCACGAGTCGGATAAGAAGAAAGTTAACAGGCTTCACACTGCGCGAGAGGAACATGAAATCATGAGTGATGAGTTCCGGCAAGCATATGAAGCCATGGCGAGAGCCATCATTAACGCTCGCGACGCGGATTGGCAAACGACCGACCGGGTGACGGCGGTGAAACACATCGTAACTCTGCTGAAGATCGCCAGTGGTCAGCAAGAGAATGGCCTGACACCGCTCGCACTTGCTTCGTAAACACCGAACATACGGAACCGCGGGCAAGATGTCTAACCCGAGGCGCTCTCTTCTTAGTGTTCCACTACTTCTTTGTTTTTGTCCGGTCTATAAATGAATTTGGCGTCGCCTATGGGCGCGTTGACCTTGACGGGCGAAAATTCGATGGTGTTGATGTTGCCGGTAAACTCCTCCATCTCGATCTTTCTCACGATGTTCTCTTTGTCGATCCATACCCTGGCTCTCGTGATGCTGCCTTCTTTTCTCGGCACAAGGTCGAGGACCCGCATGTCGCCGGCCACGCTCTCCTGCTTGAGCACAAAGAGATCGTCGAGCTTCGTGATGTCCTCCACGAGATCAAAAAAGGTGCCTCCGGTTCTTTCCTTGTTAATCTTCTCCTTCAACACGAATGTCTTGTCTTCCTCGTCCTGCCACATATATCTTCCATCATAGAGGAAATATTTGATTTTAGGTTTTGTGTAGCGCCAGAGGAACCCTTTCCCTCTTTTGTAAAAGAACTCGCCATCAAATTCCCGCGCTCGCTTTATGGTCGCGATAAATATTTTCTGATGAAAGGTGGCTTCCAGTGAATTTATGTCGCCGTAAGTCTTTTTCAAGTCATCGAAGCCGACCGCAAAGGACGAGGTTGTTACGGCAACGATCAGGGCCGAGACACAAAGAACATTTTCCCACCGCTTACCCATATCGATCACCTAACGTTTGAGCACTTCCCTGGATTTTACGCCGTCGGAGGGACCGACAACTCCATCTCTCTCCATGCGCTCAATGATCCGTGCAGCCCGGTTGTATCCTATCCTGAAGCGTCTCTGCACCATACTGATAGAGGCCTCCCCTCTCGTCATGACGAACTCGACAGCCTCCTGGTATTTGTCATCATCCATGTCTTCGCCGTTTTCTTCGTCTTCCTTTTCCTCGAGTATCTCGTTGTGGTACGATGGGGCACCCTGCCGTTTCAGAAACTCCACCACACTTTTGATCTCACTCTCCGATACGTACGGGCCATGAAGCCTTTGCAATCTCCCGATACCGGGGCTCAAGAAGAGCATGTCGCCGTTGCCGAGTAAACTCTCCGCGCCGTTCGTATCGAGGATGGTCCTCGAGTCCACCTTGGAGAAGACTTTGCAGGAAACACGCGCTGGAAAGTTCGCCTTGATAATGCCTGTGAGTACATCGACCGAGGGTCTCTGTGTGGCAAGGATCAGGTGGATACCGGAGGCGCGGGCCATCTGGGCAAGCCGGGCGATATATTCCTCAACCTCTTTGGGCGAAACCATCATAAGGTCCGCAAGCTCATCGATGACCACGACGATATAGGGTATGGGCTCACCGCCTTCCTGTTTCACCATTTTCTGGTTATATTTCTCGATATTCCTCACGCCCTTCTCGGCCATCATGGAGTATCGTCGCTCCATCTCGTCGGTCATCCACCTGAGAGCTGTTTTCGCGTTCTTCGGGTTTGTCACAACAGGGAGCAAAAGGTGCGGAATACCCTCGTAGAAAGACAGTTCCAGCATCTTGAGGTCGATCATGAGAAAACGCACGTGTAGGGGACTTGCCTTAAAGAGGATGCTGCAGATCATGCTGTTCAAAGAGACGCTTTTGCCCGAACCTGTTGCACCGGCAACAAGAAGATGAGGCATCTTCGCGAGATCCGCCACGTAAGGGTCTCCTGCAATTGTGGTTCCGAGCACAAGGGTGAGATAGGAATGGGAAGACCGGAACACATCGGACTCGATGATCTCGCGAAGGTACACGGTTTCGCGGACTTTGTTGGGGATTTCAATACCCACCACCGCCTTCCCCGGTATAGGCGCGATAATCCTGATGGAGACCGCGGAGAGCGCCATGGCAAGATCGTCAGCCAGGTTCGATATCCTGCTCACCTTGATGCCGGGCGCCGGTTCGAATTCGTACATGGTGATCACCGGCCCGGGTCTTACCTCCGTGACCTTGCCATCGATACCGTAATCCTTGAGCTTCTTTTCGAGGATGCTCGCGTTGGCCTGAATGCTCTCCTTGTCGACTTTCAGTTCCTTTTTCTCGATGGCATCAAGAAGCGCAACCGATGGGAGCTTGTAGGGACCGATCTCTTTGAGAAAATCAAAGGACTCCTGGACCGGCTTCTTTTCTTCCTTAGGTTCTTCTTTCCTCGGTTCCGTGGTTACTGTGGTTACTTTGATTTCCTTTCTTTTCTCAGCCTTGGTTCTGCGCGCCAGCCGTTCTTCAAGCACGGAGAGAATCGGCGCCTGCACGATAAGAAAAAGGGAGATGAGAAGCAGGATAAGGCTGATCAAGACGCTTCCGAAGTAGCCAAAGAAGTTCATGAGCGTCCTCTCGAGGAAAAAACCGAGAAGACCGCAAAAATTCATGGGGACTCCTCTGAGGCCGATCTTGCCAACAATAATCTGGAGCATGGCAGTAAGAGCGATGAAAAGAAGAGCAAGACCGGATGAAAAGACGATGATGTTAGGCGGGTCTTTCTTTTTCAGGTAAAAGAGCGCGAACATAAGCGTAATGGCCGCGAGAAAATAACTCATCATGCCGAAGACAAGCACGAGGCCGTCCGCCAGATAGAACCCCGCCTTTCCGCAGAGGTTGCGTGATGCCGCATCCAGAGGAAAGTAGGAAACAAGGCTTACGAGGAGAAAGAGAAAGAGGCCCGCAAGCCCGATGCCCAGTATTTCCTTCTTCAATTCCCGCGACATATCATCAATCCTTCAATGCGTGATCTCACGTCATCCATGACCCTGGTCTTTGCCGAACGGTCCATGCCG
Source organism: Syntrophorhabdaceae bacterium (assembly GCA_035541755.1). Lineage (NCBI taxonomy): Bacteria > Pseudomonadati > Thermodesulfobacteriota > Syntrophorhabdia > Syntrophorhabdales > Syntrophorhabdaceae > Syntrophorhabdaceae bacterium. The sequence goes on along the minus strand of DATKMQ010000110.1, from coordinate 39,056 downwards.
GCAAGTACTATTGGCTCCCCGATACGAATGTATATTACCCCTTTTTCTTTCGGAATGAAACTCCCTTTTGGCTGCAGTGAGCACGATCCGCTTATACCGATAGGGACAATGGGAACCATGGCGCGCAGCGCCAGAGTGAAACCGCCCTTCTTGAAAGGTAGCAGCTTTCCATCCGCGCTCCTCGTGCCTTCCGGGAAAATAATGATATTCATGCCACGCTGGATTTTTCGGGCTGCCTCTTCTATGGCCTTCAAGGCTTCGCGTGGATTCTCTCTGTCAATACTGATGTATCCTGCCCGTCCCATTGCCCACCCTATGAAGGGAATTCTGAAAAGCTGTCTCTTTGCAATCCACTTGAACGAAAGCGGGAGCGAAGAGAGTAGCGAGTAGATATCGAGGGCGCTCTGGTGATTACACATAAGGACGTACGGAGGCTCTGAAATCTTCTCAATGCCCTGGATCACAACTTTCACGCCGCTCACTCTTAAATGGAGCGAGGCCCAGAACCGGCCCATGGCGTGCACTCTTCTTCCGTCCCGATCAAACAGTGAAACGACAAGCGCAATCGTAGAAAGCACTATTGTACTGACGATGAGGCTTAAGGCGATGAGCGACTTCCTCATTCTGCACCGGAAGGCGTCATGGCTTGCGCGAGGTGATCGACGATGTCTCCGATTTCCCGACCAATTTGAGGATCTGCGTCATACGGCGACAGACCGCGCTTGTCCGCATCAATGATCTTTTCGTTCTGCGCCATGTAGCCGAGAAACGGAAGATCGCCAAGGTTCTCTTTCATGAACGTGAGATCCTTTTCACCGGCTACTTTGTTGCCGACCGCGTATACGCGCTTGATTCCTATGTCTTCTCCAAGGCGTTTTACCTGGAAAGCGGTTTGAAAACTCCTTTTCCCCGGTTCCACGACCACGATGAGCGCGTCGATGAATTCCGTGGTCGCCCGGCCCAGGTGTTCGAGCCCCGCCTCCATATCGACGATCACGTAATCATCGCGCTCTACGAGCACATGGGAAAGAAAGCTCCGCAACAGGGCATTCTCCGGACAGAAGCAACCCCCGCCCCCCTGGGGAATACTGCCGAGCACAATGAGCCTAACACCGTCCTTCTCAAGAGAGAACCTTTCGGGTATGTCATCCACCCTGGGATTGATCTGAAAAAAAGCCCCGTATTGTCCCTTTTTCGTCCCTGTCCGTTCCTCAATGAATTCTTGCATTTGAGCCAAAGGCTCGAGCTTTCTTGCCTCCCCCTCGTTAATTCCCAGGGCCGAGGCAAGGTTTGAGTCAGGGTCCGCATCAATGGCTATCACCCTGTGGCCGCGTCGCGCAAGGATGCGCGCCATGACACCGGCGAGAGTGGTCTTTCCGACCCCCCCCTTTCCTGAAATGGCAATCTTCATGGTCCGTCCTTAGGATTTATCGTTGTGAAAGGCTATCATTTCTCATGAAAATATGTCAACGGAGCATTATAGGGGGGACGGCCCTTACATCACGCCTCTCCCGATAGGGCCGCGATGAGCATCCTCTTTTCTTCGGGTGTGGCTATGATGATCATGCTCATCTCCTTCTCCATGATCGTATCCGGATAGGGGTTGTAAATCCATTCCCCGCTTTTCTTCCTGGCGGAGATAACGAGTATATTACCGATATCCCTGAAATTGATGTCTTTCACGGGCCTGCCGACGAAGGGCGAATTTGCCGGTATATGTATCTCTTCTGCACTCATCGGCGAGTATTTGTCTCTTAACATCATGTCAAGGAATGAGGTCACATGGGGCCGTATCATCTCGGAGGCCATTCGCAGGCCTCCGATAAAGTTGAGTGCTACGACCGCATCGGCGCCGGCCCGTTTGATCTTGTCTACGTTTTTCATATCGGTGCACCGCGAGATGATTCGTAGCGAAGGGTTGAGCTGCCTCGCTGTGAGCGAAATCACGATGTTGTCGTTATCGGAGTCGGTGGTGGCGAAAAGGCCCTTTGCATGTTCTATCATGGCCTTCCAGAGGATCTCGTTCTCCGTTGCGTCGCCGACAATGAGGTCCACTGCCAGATCGTTCGCCCTAAAGAGCTCAAGCTTGTTTTCGTCCACATCGATGGCCACGAGCGGCTGTTTCGTGAGAAAGAGTTCGTGCACCACATAGAGGCCCACCATGCCGATACCGCATATGATATAGTGGTCCTTCAGTTTCGCGATATGCTTCTCCATTTTTCTCCTCCTGAAAACCTTCTTCAACTCCCCTTCGATGATGTATGCGGCAAGGGCGGTAAAAACGTAGGCAATCGTCCCCGCCCCGATGAATACGAAAATGATCGTAAAGATCTTTCCAAAAGGCTTGTCGTCAATACCTATCACATCACCGTAACCCACAGTGGTGATGGTAATCGCTGTCATGTACAGCGCATCAAGAATACTCTTGTCCTTGCCGCCTATGATCTTGAATCCGATGGTCCCGATCAGGATAACCGCGATGACGATAACAATAATGTTTAGCAATTTCCTGGGAAGATGCCTTATCAACATTGAACCATTATAGCATGGAAGACGTGCAATAAGAACAACCAATAAGCGGGCAGTTGTGGGGGGCATTCGATGTTCTTCCGCGTGGTTATAGCGATCATCTACGTCATTGATTGTTGACTTATCAGGTGCGGGTGTCTTATTTTACCATACACAGGCAATCGGTTCCGCATTGCGCGGAACTGAACTTTTTTACTCGCATGAACGAGGTGAACCGAATATGACGACGGAAAGGTTAGAATTTAAAACAGAGGTCAAGCAGCTTCTCGATCTTATGATCCATTCTCTCTATTCTCACAAAGAGGTCTTTTTGCGGGAGCTCATCTCCAACGCCTCCGACGCGATCGACCGCGCGCGGTATGAATCACTGACAAATACGGACATCCTTGAAAATGATAAGGGCTGGAGAATAAAGATTATCGCCGACAAAAACAGGGGAACTCTGACGGTGAGCGATAACGGCATCGGTATGGATCACGATGAGATCGTAGAGGCTTTAGGGACTATCGCTCGCTCAGGCACAAAAGAGTTTCTCGCCGTCCTGAGCAACAAAGAAGTCAAGGACAACCCGGAACTCATCGGTCAGTTCGGTGTGGGGTTTTACTCTTCCTTTATGGTCGCTGACAGGATTACGGTGCTCTCAAGAAAGGCAGGCCGAAAGGACAAGCAAGCTGTCCGTTGGGAATCCACCGGCGACGGCACGTTCACCGTCGAAGATGTCGAAAAGGAGGCAAAAGGCACGGATGTCACCCTGCATCTCGTCGATGATGAAAAGCAGTACCTCGATCAGTGGGAAATAGAGGGCATCGTCAAGAAATACTCTGACTTCATCGAACATCCCATCGTTATGGATGTGGAACGACAGGTAGACAGTGAGTTGAAGAAAGGTGAAAAGGTCAAGGTCAGCGAGGAGAAGACGCTTAACTCCATGAAGGCGCTTTGGCTAAAAGATAAATCCGAGTTGACGAACGATGAGTATGACGAGTTCTATAAACATATGACCCACGATTTTACCCCGCCGGCGAAGGTAATCCATTATAGGGCCGAAGGCACCTCCGAATTCACTGCCCTCCTCTATATCCCGGCAAGGGCACCTATCAACATCCTGTACAAAGATTACAAAGTCGGCCCCACCCTGTATGTGAAGCGTGTCCAGATTATGGACCACTGCGAAGACCTCATACCGCAGTATTTGAGGTTTGTAAGGGGCCTCGTGGACTCATCCGATTTGCCGCTTAATGTATCCCGCGAGATACTCCAGCACAACAGACAGATCGAGATCATGAAAACGAATATCACCAAGAAGGTCCTCGATACGCTTGCTGACATGAAAAAAGAGAGCTACGAGGATTATCTCAAGTTTTATGGCGAATTTGGCCGGATCCTAAAAGAGGGGATCCATTTCGATTACCTGAAAAAAGAGACCATCGCGGACTTGCTCGTCTTCCCTTCCACTAAAACGGGGCAGGAAAAGTTCACGACACTCAGTGAATATGTTCAGGGTATGAAGGAGGGCCAAGAAGCGATTTATTATATCACCGGCACCTCTCTTGATGAGACGCTCAAGTCTCCTTACCTTGAAGTATTTCGGGAAAAGGAATATGAGGTCCTCGTCCTGCTCGATGAGATCGATGATTTTATCTTGAGTAATTTCGAATACCAGGGCAAGAAGATGAAATCCATCACTAGGGGTGATGTGAGCCTCGACAAATCGGAAAAGGATGAAAAGGAAAAAGCACAAAAGAAGTATGGCAAATTTATCGATCTCATGAAAGACATATTGAAGGATGAGGTGAAAGACGTAAGGCTCTCGGGGAGACTCACCGATACAATCTGCTGCCTTGTGGCCGACGAGGGTGATCTCGATCCGCAGATGGAAAAGCTGTTAAAATCCATGGGACAGGAAGTCCCTCCCATGAAACGGATACTGGAGATCAATCCGGCGCACCCGCTTTTTGCCTCAATGAGCGCTATCTTCGACAAGGACAAAAAGAGCACCGTTCTTGAGGACTACGTCCGGCTTCTCTACGATCAAGCCCTGGTTGTTGAAGGCTCGAAGCCCAAAGACCCCGGGCTTTTCTCAAAGCTCATTGCGAAGTTAATGCTCGAGAATACCGCAGCCAGGCAGGCTGAGTAGAGGCCAGGCAGGTGCCGCGCATGGTCTTATTGCATATTTATTTGTAAAGTATGGTGGTTTCGAACGGACAGATGGTTTTTACATAAGACCGGAGAGGAATCTACTCGAAGATCTCTTTGAATCTTTCCTTAACACCTTTGCGCATCTTGGGGCTAGCCTCTCCGAACTCCTTGGCGAGCTCTTCCATGAGATTTCTCTGCTTTTCGCTCAGGTTGGAAGGTACGACAATATTCAGGTAAACAAGCTGGTCCCCTCGACCGTATCCGTTGGATTTTGTCACGCCCAAACCCTTTAGCCTGAATACTTTGCCCGGTTGTGTGCCGGCGGAAACCTTGATCTCGGTGTGGCCCTCTATCGTGGGCACCGTGATTACTCCGCCCAGAGAGAGCAGCGGAAAACCGACATCGATCTGCACGGCGATATCGTCACCGGCACGCTCAAAAATTGCGTGCTCCTTTACCTGCAAAACTATATAGAGGTCTCCGGGGGCCGTATCACCATGCTGTTGCATGCCCTCATTGCGGAGCTTGAGCCGTGTCCCGTTGTCCACGCCGGGCGGTATCTTGATTTTCAGTTTCTTTTTTGTTCTGACGCTGCCCCTGCCTTTGCATGCCTTACAGGGGTTCTTAATGATAGCGCCTTCGCCGCCGCAAAACTCACAGGTCCTGTTGATCGTGAAAAAACCGTGGCTCTGTCGGACCTGGCCCCTGCCGTTGCAATTCTTGCACGTGGTAGGCTGATAACCCGGCTCTATCCTGGTGCCGTTGCAGACCGTGCATTTCTCTTCCTTAGGGATCTCAATCTCTTTCTCTCCGCCGAACACCGCCTCTTCGAATTCTATGGTGAGGTTGTAGCGAAGGTCATCCCCTTTTCGCTCCCTGGACTGCCTCTGCGTGCCGAAGAAATCATTGAACAGGTCGTTAAAAACCGTGTCAAAATTGCCTTGAAAGCCGAAATCGAACATCGATCCCGCGTCGCCCGCGTCGCCGAATCGTTCGTAGCGGCGACGCTTCTCGGGATCGGAAAGCACCGCGTAGGCCTCGCTTACTTTCTTGAACATCTCCTCGGCTTCTTTGTTACCCGGATTTCTGTCGGGATGGTACTGGAGGGCAAGTCTCCTGTATGACTTCTTTATCTCCTCTTCGGTAGCCCCTTTAGAAACATGGAGGATTTCGTGGTAGTCGACATATTCTCTTCTCATTAAATCGCCTTGTTTTACTGGATTTCAGGTTTTTTGGACAGAACTACCCGCGAGGGTCTCACCAATCTCTCGTTGAGCAGGTAACCTTTCTGAAACTCGGATATTACCATATCCGGCTCCATGTCTTCTCTCTCTTCCTGGTAAAAGGCTTCATGAAGGTTAGGATCAAACTTTTTACCTATCGCATCAATTCTCGTCACGCCGGCTTTTTCAAGGGTTTTGACGAATTCATTGAGGGTCATTCTGACCCCTTCGTTGATGCCCTGGCACTCATCGGTTTTTGAGGCATGTTCGAGGGCCATTTCCAGATGATCCACCACGGGGATCAGGTCTTTGATGAGAACCTCATTTCCGTATTTTATAGCTTCCTGTTTTTCCTTGGCCTTGAGTCTCTTGAAGTTCTCGAATTCCGCCTGGAGATAGAGCATCTTCTCTTGAAGCGCCTTTATGTTCTCTTCCTTCTCTTCAAGCAATCTCTTTAATTCTTCTACGCCGGCCTCATCAGTCTTCTTTTTTTTCTTGTGTTCATCATGCCTGTGTTCTTCCTGATGGCCGGCCTCGCGTTTTTCATGCGGTTCCCTGTGATGCTCTTCCTTGTTCCTTGCTTTGGTTTCTTCCTGATTATTTTCCGGTTCTTTCATTACCTGTTTCTCCCTCACATCATCCTGAGGATATCCGTAACGGTCCTCGCCGTATAGTCAACAATGGGTATGAGCTTCGAGTAATTCATCCTCATGGGACCTATAACCCCGAGGATACCCATGCCTTTTTCGCTAATCCGATAGGTGGACATAATAATGCTCACATCCCTCATCTCTCTCATATCGCTCTCATTGCCGAGTATCACGCTCGTGCCCTCTTTTCTCAGGCAGCTATCGAGCAGTTTTACGAGCTTCTCTTTGTTTTCGAGGGCTTTCAAAAGTTCCTTGAGCCTTTCAATGTCAGAAAATTCCGGAACTCCTATCATTTCGGAAGTGCCTTCCATGTATACTTCTCGTTTCTCTTCTTCGCCTATAATGATATCGAGGGCGTCTCTTATCTTTTCACTGATCAAAGTCAATTCTTCTCTATCTCTATTCATCTCTCGCAGTACATGGTCCCTCAGCGCATAAAAGGGCATGCCGCTGAATCTCTCGTTCATGTATGCCTTCATCTCATTTAACACATGGATGGGAAGGTCTTCGTCGGTTTCGACAAGCCTCTTATGAACCATGCCCGAGGAGGTAACAAATACCATGAGTATGGTATGGCGGGACAGCTTCACCAGTTCTATTTCTTTGAAAAACATCGTATTTACTTTGGGTTCCACAACAATACCCGTGCAGCTCGACATGGCCGCCAGCATCCGTGATGCATCCGACATGATCTCTTCGACATAAGAATAGTGCGGCCTGGCAAGCGATTCCAGGACTTTCAACTCCCTTCTGCCCGGCATCCCGAAGGTGGCCAGGTTGTTCACATAATACCTGAACGCCTTTGGACTGGGCATCCTTCCCGCGACGGCGTGAGGCTTGAAGAGAAAACCGAGTTCTTCCAGAGATCCCATGATGTTTCGTATTGTGGCGGAACTCACCTTACTCTTTATGGTTTTCGCTATTGTTTCCGACCCGATTGGCTCGGCAGACGATATGTAGTGCTCCATCACCAGTCGGAGCACAATCTTTTCCCGCTCGTTTAATACTTCGTTCAACTCATTCAACCTTTCACGTATAAATTAATGATATTCGCTATTTTTGTCAAGAAAAGGTGGCGAGCGAGGGTGACTCGTCCTACGCGTAGACTTCGAGGGTTGACATGAGTCTCAACCCTGCTGCCTCAACCTCTCTGTACCTACTCACGCCGGACTGGATCATACCCGTCACGACCTTATCGATGGCATACTGGTCTTTCACAAATTGTGTATCCACGTTCAGGGTGTAGCCAATCTTTATACCGGTCGCGACCCTGGCGGGGCAGACCTCCGTGCCGTATGAGGAATTTCCCGTACCCTCCGGCGTCAGGAATCGCTCAACCGGAAGAAGGCTCGTGCTCCCATTGGTTACACGGGTTTCACCGGCACGAGCAAGGCCCTTATCGTCGCGGGCAGCGTCCGCAGCAACGCTACCCTTTGGCGCGCCGTCTTGTTTTTCCCTGTTCGGCCTGCTTGTCTCTGCAATGGGGCGGGAGCCGTAGTATGGCACTTTAGCGACGTTGCCTTGAGTTATGATAGCCGTCGTTTCCATTATCGCCGTATTATTATAGCACTATTCGAGAAAATCGTCATCTGCAAATGTCCTTAAGAAACATTTAATCATCAGGCGCCGTTCTATCAATGACGCCTGCCAACGGGTTCATCCTTGACTTTCGGCGGGCCATAGGGTAATGATTTGCGTTGTGAAAGATTCTCCCATTTCCTCCGATTCGCCGCCTTTTAAGGAAGATCCTTCTGCCTGGTGGTTTGTTTTTCGGGATCAGAAAATGCTCGTTGCTGTGGAAAAATCCGCGCCTGAAGTGCCCTCCTCAGATGCGCTTTTCGGGCTCGGACTTATCCCCTTAACCGAGTACCATCTTGGGATCTTAGATGGAACGCGATGCATCGCCGCCTATCTTCCGGAGAACGTCGCAGTGCCCGCTCATATGGAATTTCACGGGTTAAGAAGCCTTTTCGGACACCTGAACCCGGAGTTTTACGCGATCGCGGTCAGGGCCCTCGGCATTATTAACTGGGACAGCACCCATGAATTCTGCAGCCAATGCGGCTCGCCGGCCCTAAGGCGCAACGACGTGCTAGCCCGACAATGCACAAAATGTGGCTTTACCATGTTTCCCCGCATCTCTCCCGCGGTCATTGTGCTTGTCGAGCGCGACGATAAGGCGCTTCTCGCCCGCGCGACAAGGTTTCAGGATGCGATGTACAGCGTCATCGCGGGATTCGTCGAACCAGGAGAGACGCTCGAACAGACAGTGCAGCGGGAAGTCAAAGAAGAGACGGGGATCGAGGTCGATAACATTCACTACTTCGGGAGTCAGCCATGGCCTTTTCCCGACTCTCTCATGATTGGGTTTACCGCTCAGTACGCAGGTGGCGAAATCAAGGTTGATGGCGAGGAACTTTTGGATGCAGCGTGGTTTGCGGCGGACGGGCTTCCCAGGATTCCCGGAAGGATAAGCATCGCCCGGGCGCTTATCGACTGGTTTGTCGCGAAACACGGCAAAGCGGTCGGCGATGAATAGGATACGCAACGCATGGTAGGCAGAAGGCTCATCTCTCCACCGGCTACCGATAGTGCCTCCAAGGACAGCAATAAACGTATGAAGGCAATTGTTTTTGACGGTGCATTATCATGCAGACAGGACCATCCCATCCCCCGTCCTCAAGACAACGAAGCCCTGATCAGGGTGTCGCTGGCCGGCATCTGCAATACGGACATGGAGATTATACGTGGTTATCTCGGCTTCCACGGAATCATGGGCCACGAATTTGTCGGTCGTGTGGTAGAGGCCCCGCCAAATGGCAGAGGTCTCCTGGGAAAAAGGGTTGTGGGCGAGATTAACTGCGGCTGTGGTGTCTGCGACTTCTGCAGGGCAGGACATAAGGAACACTGCCCTCATAGGAAAACGCTCGGCATCCGGAGCAAAAATGGTGCCTTCGCTGAATTTGTAACGCTTCCCCTGTCTAATCTCCATGTAGTGCCGGATAGCATCTCTGACGAGGAAGCAACCTTTACAGAGCCGTTGGCCGCTGCTTTTGAAATAGCCTGTCAGGTACACATCAAACCCACTGACCGTATTCTTGTTGTGGGCGATGGAAAACTCGGGCTTCTCTGCGCTTTGGTCCTTGCCCTCACTGAGGCGGATGTTACGCTCACCGGCAACCACGAGCACAAATTGAGTATTGCACGACAGGCCCACTTGAGAACAATCAACAGGTCGCGGAAAAGACCGCATAAGGCAGAATACGATCTCGTAGTCGAAGCAACGGGAAGAGCGGAGGGTCTCGCAGAGGCAATTGAACATGTGAGATCCATGGGAACGATCGTGTTGAAGAGCACGGTTGAGGCGGTATCAGAGATACATCTCGCACCGCTTGTTGTGAAAGAGATTACCGTGGTCGGCTCCAGATGCGGACCTTTTAAGCCCGCGCTTCGCGCCCTCACTCAGAAACGTATCCACGTTCAACCGCTCATCTCGGGGATCTACAGGTTTGATAACGCACTTGAGGCCTTACATAGGGCTCAAGAAAATAAGAGCCTTAAGATCATCCTCGATTTTCGATGATTCTCACCGGGGCGGAAGAGATGATGCAAAAGATCAGGATCGGGGTGAGCGCTTGCTTGCTCGGCACCAGGGTCCGTTATGACGGAGGGCAAAAGCGTGATCACTACATTACGGACACGCTCGGCCGGTATTTCGAATTTGTACCCGTCTGCCCGGAAGTTGAGTGCGGTCTGCCCGTACCGAGAGAGCCCATGCATCTCGTGGGCGTGCCTGAAGACCCCCGTCTTATCACGATTCATACAGGCATAGACCACACAGAAAAGATGAAGAAATGGGCCATCGACAGACTTACTCAGCTCTCAGAACGGGGGCTCGATGGATTCATATTCAAGAGCAGGTCTCCCAGCTCAGGAATGCAGGGTGTAGAGGTCTCAGACGAGAAAGGCGTTAAAACCAGGCGAGGATCAGGTATCTTTGCCAGGGCCTTTATGGACAGATTTCCTCTTGTTCCGGTAATTGACGATGTCATGCTCAACGATCCCGCACTTAGGGAGAATTACCTTGAAAGGGTATTCGTCATAAAGAGGTGGGTTCACTTAATGAGAACAGAAGTGAACGCCAAAGACCTCATCGAGTTTCATGCAGCCCACAAGCTGCTCTTACTCGCGCACAGCCCCAGGCATCTCACCCTTCTCGGGAGATATGTAGCCGGTCCGAACATAGATGCACGAGGCTTAAGCGATCTCTATGTCCGGACCATGATGGAGGGCTTAAAACGTATCGCCACGACAAAAAAGCAGACGAATGTGCTTTTGCACGTCCTGGGGTATTTCAAGAAAGAATTGACCGGTGATGAAAAGCGGGAGCTTCTCGAGATAATCGACAACTACCACATGGGCATTATTCCGCTCATCGTGCCCATCACCACGCTCAATCATTATGTGAGAAAATACCATAAAGAGTATCTGCAAAGGCAGGTCTACCTCAACCCTCATCCCCTCGAGTTGATGGCCAGGAACCATGTCTGAAATATCAGGAGAGAGCTCGTGCACGTAAAGACAATCTGGGTATATGGTGTTGGCGGCGTGGGCGGGCTCATAGGGGGAAAGATCGCGCGCTCCCTTGGAAAAGAGCGTGGGGCCGATACGGCGATTTACTTTATCGCACGGGGCGAACATCTCAGGCAAATTCAAACGAGCGGTCTCATTCTCAATATGGGGGATGAGAAAGGGATCATCTGCACCCCCACCTTGGCAACGGACAACCCCGGGACGCTTGAGGCGCCCGATCTTTGCTTTGTCTGTGTGAAAAGCTACGACCTCGAAGGGGTGAGTCGCTCGCTTGCCAAAGCTATCCGAGAAGAGACAGTCCTTATTCCTCTATTAAACGGCGTTAATATCTGCGAGAGGATAAGAAAGATTGTGCAGAAAGGCATCGTCCTTCCCGCCTGTATCTATGTGGGCACGCACATAGAGAAACCGGGCGTCGTCACCCAGAGGGGCGGTGAGGGTAGAATGCTCTTGGGCCAAGACCCAATGCATCCCGATTTCTATCCCGATGAGATCTTGCAGCTTCTCCAAAGGGCACATATCCCCTTTCAATGGTTTGAAGACGTTTCCCCGTCCATATGGGAAAAGTATTTATTCATTGCCGCCTTTGGCCTCGTCACTGCGGCATACGGAAAAACCCTTGGCGAGATCGCGAGCGACGCCGAACTCATGATACTCGCGAGCGGCATCATGAAGGAGGTCTTTTTAATCGCGAAAAAGAAACAGATAGCTCTTCCGCCGGACGTTGTGAATGCCTCCATAGCCAAGGCGAACAACTTCCCTTACGAAACAAAGACGTCCTATCAAAGAGACCTGGAGGAGCACGGCAAACAGAACGAAGGTGATCTGTTCGGGGCGACGATTATGAGCATGGGCAGGGATTTAGGCGTTCCGACGCCCATCGCAGAATCGGTTTACAACAAGATCCTTGGGAAGATATCCCGGTAAAGCTGATTCCGTCTTCACCAGGTTCTATTGAGCGGAATAGAATAAGAGGAAAATGGAATCGGCCACTCGTTTATCTTCACCATAAAAGAACGGGGCTCCAAAAGGAGCCCCGTCTCACGCCTATTCAATCAACAACTGCAGGTGCCGCTTCCGCAACCGGCAGCCTTGTTGGACAGCGCCGATTGTACCATAAAACCCGCCCCCATCTCGGATTCTACATATTCGATGGCGATCGGTTTTACTTCAGTAAACAACTCCTTGTTAATAAGAAAGGTAACGCCTTTTTCCTTAAAGGTCTCATCATTGTCCCGTGGCTCATCCAGAGCCATGCCCAACGATGGTCCACTTCAGCCGCCCTCGTTTAACGTAATCCTGACCGCCTGGGGACCTTCTCGCCCCTGAAGGAACTGCAGGATCGCTTCACCTGCCTTTTCGGATACTTCAAACATGCCATACTCCTTTGCTGGATTTGTTATCGCCGCATGCCGACAACAGTAGCATACATAATAAACATTAATCGGCTTTTTGGCAAGGCGTCAACGATAATCTCCTTTTGAGACAGCCTGTTACGCCACCTTGTAGGTATTGCCGGATCGGACGATTAAGCCTTCGCATTCCATGGTCCTGAGAATTTTCGTAACCCTTTGACTGTCATTGGAAACAGCCGAAATAATCTTTCTCGTGGTCACGGAACCTTTTTCAACGAGGATCTTCAAAATCGCCCCGCGGATCATTCTGTCAGAGCCGTTGAAGCGCGACTGACGCGAATAGTGTATGCTCCTCCTGTTTGGATTCTCCACCTCGCCTTTGAGGTGGGACCCATAATCCATGAGCGCGTAGTACCATTCCCTTGGGTTCGTTCTGTCAAGCGTCGCCTCTACAAGTGGCATGATTTCACGATCATGCACCTCTTTCCGGTCCTGAAAGAAATGATGGATGAAGGTCCTCCTGATGTTAGTCTCCACAAAAACAAACGGCTTTTGAAAGGCAAACGAGAGTATGGAGCCCGCGGTGGCCTGACCGATTCCCGGTAGTCTCATCAAGGCTTCGGGGTCTTCAGGGATCCGTCCGTCAAGCTCGGACGCGACGATCCGTGCTATCTTCACAAGTGACAGCGCGCGCCTGTTGTAGCCCAATCCCTGCCACAGACGGAGCACTTCCGAGAGGGGGCTACCAGCAAGAGCGATCACATGCGGAAACCTGGCTATGAAGGGACCATACTTCTGCAAAACCCGCTCCACCTGCGTCTGCTGGAGCATGATTTCAGAAACAAGGATATGATAGGGATCATCCGTATTCCGCCAAGGAAGTTCCCTACCCCTTATCCGGTAGTGACCGTAGATGGTAGCTCGAAAAGAAGATATTTCTTTAGCTAAGAGACGCCGGTGAGGGATGCCGTTACTCGTCTTTGTATTTCTCGACATCCGCCTCCGTAAGTTCGGGCAATTCATTAAGATAGGTACACAGCTCCAACCTTTCGTATGCCGATCGCTCAGGATCGTAGATCACGAAGGTATGCTCGATGGGCTCGCTTGGTTGACCCTTCTCTTCTTTGTCCATGCTCATATCATATGGCTTGACACTCACGCTGTCAAACGGGCCTCGTGACTCCACAGGGATACGAGAAGGATAGCGAGGGCGAGCACGATCCGGTAGTATGCGAAGATATCGAGAGAGTGCCTCTTGAGATATTGTATGAGAAAATTCAAGCTCGATGCACCGAACACAAAGGCCGATAGCGCCCCGTAAACATATAAGCTCGCCCCCTGGCTCGCGTGTTGAAAGTGTCTCATTTCGTATAGCGCGGTGCCGAGCACGATCGGGATGGAGAGCATAAAGGAGAAATCAACGGCTTCACTTCTTTTGAGCCCCATGAGCATTCCTATGGTAATGGTAGCCCCGCTCCTCGATGTACCAGGGATCAGCGCCACGGCCTGAGCTATACCGACGGCAATGGCAACGGGATAGGAAATGGCCCTTCTTTCCACGTGTATCCTCTCGGCGATAATCATGAGGATCGACACGAACGCGAGCATATATGCCGCGACAAAAGGTGTTCTCAAGTATCTTTCAATGAGATGCTGCAACAAAATACCCGCTAAAGCGGCGGGTATCGTGGCAATGCTGAGCTTCGCAAGCAGCGATTGTCTGCCCCGGCCCTCTCTGAAATCGAGCAAACCTTCCATAACCACATGGATGAGTTTCTTACCGTAGATGAAGAGGATTGCCGCGAGCGTGCCGAGGTGGAGCATCACGTCGTAAGTGAGTTTATTTATATCGCCTTCCTGCATGTGGAAGAACCAGGGCACAACGATGAGATGGGCAGGGCTACTAATGGGGAGAAACTCGGTGATGCCCTGGAGGGCACCCATGAAGATGCTCTCAGGCGCCGTCATCGTATTTCCGGTTTGAATGCAAACGCTATTTCGATAGAGTCCCTGTCGAGCGCCGCCGGTATAGGCGGATAGGGCTCTGCCACCCGGACGGCCCGCATAACCGACTCGTCATAGATTCGGTTTCCCGATCCTTTATCCACGCTCACGTCAACAAGTTTCCCGTCCTTTCGTATCCTAATCACCACATCCATTTCCAGGTTGCTTTTACCGGCTGCAGTGCTCGGCATGTTCCACGCGGCATATATCTTATCTTTCACATCGAGATAGTACTTCTGTTCCAGCGGGTTCACGTGAGTGTCGCTTCCTGCGCCGGCGGCGCTCCCCGCCATTGCCGTTCTCACGGGGCCGCTGCCGCTTGCCTTTGTCACATCGATGTAATCTGTCTTTCTTCTTATTTCTTTGAGCCGTTTTTCAAGCTCGCTCATTTCTTGTTGTGTTGTCGCCTCCCTGGCCGGCACCTTTTTGTTCGAGATGGAAACCAGGTCTTTTTCTCTCTGGATAGGCACAGGTCTTGATTTCGCGATCATTTTCCTGTCTTTGGCTGCGACCGGCTTCTCCGGCAGTGGTTTGGCCACCGGTTGTGCCGCCTCTCTCTGCGGCCCACCAAGAGTCCCTGTCCCTGCAACAAGATTTACCGAGTACGACGATGAAAGATCGACTTTTTTGGATGAAAATTTGACAGGTATGGTAAAGGCCGCTATGACGAGAATGTGCAGGGTGATAGAGATTGTGAGCATCCTGTACCAGGCTGTTTCACTCATCTTTTTCCAGTGGTTTCGTTACGATATTGATCTTGTCCACGCCCGCTTCTCTGATCGTACTCATACACTTCACCACAAACCCGTAGGGAACGTTTTTGTCGGCCCTTAAGAATATTTCCTTCTTTGTCTTGTTTGCAAACAGCAACTGGATTGCCGCCTTGAGATCGCTTACGTCCAGTTTCTTCTCGTTCAAAATGAGTTTCTGCCCCTCCGTGATGTTAAGTATCTGGGGCTCGTCTTTTGTGGGTAAGGGTTTGGCAGTTACGTGCGGGACGTCAATCCCTAATCCGTGCTGCATCATAGGCGCAGTAATCATGAAGATGATAAGAAGCACGAGCATGATATCCACGAGCGGTACCACGTTGATTTCCGAAAGAGGCCCTTTGCTTTCCCTTGAGTTCTTCATTTCTGAATAATATTGATGAGATACAGTGCAGCATTGTCCATTCGGGAGGAAATGCGCTTGAGCCTTCCCAGGCAGTAGTTGTACCCGAGAACAGCCGGTATGGCCGTGGCGAGGCCGATGGCGGTCGCGATCAGCGCTTCACTGATGCCCGGGGCGACAACAGCCAGGCTTGTCGTTCCCCTCACCCCGATTTCCCTGAAGGAATCCATAATGCCCCAGACGGTCCCGAACAAACCGATGAAGGGTGCTGTATTGGCTGTGGTCGCCAGAAAAGAAAGACGCCTTTCCAGTTTTACCACTTCCTCGGCAACAGTTATTTTCAAGAGGTTGTCTATGGCAGCGATAGCGTCCGCCTTACCGGATTCACCCGCGTTCTCCCGTTGCCGCGAGCTTATCTCCTTATAACAGGCAAGCACAAGCCGGTAGAAGGGGCTGTCTCCCCCTTCCTTGTACGCCGAAACAAGCTTCTTGAAGGAATCGGCGTCCTTGATAATTCTAAAGAACCTGTCGCCCTGCTCGTCTGCCCTGCCGAATTGCCTGATTTTGACGAAAATGATGGTCCAGGAAATGATGGAAAAGAAGATCAGGATGATGATAACCACTTTCGCAAGCGGCCCGGCATCCAGGATAAGACCTAAGAGTCCCCCCGTGTACATGTTTGCGCTACTTATGTCCATTTGCGGGAAAATATTACAATAAATTCCCATCGTTGTAAAGAAAAACCCCCTGGGTGGGTTCCCAGGGGGAAGGGGGGTTATTATGAGAAGCTTATGGAGGTAATTTCAGTGTAAGGGTGATGTTGCTTGTGAAAACTCGCACAGTCTGCGCATCCCAAGCTCAATTTCCATGGCGTGTAATTTTACCGCTTTCAGAAACTCTAATGGATTTGGCCACTTATGATGCCCAGTATGTGAATTAATTAACATATCTGGAATAATAATAAACTAAACGCGTGCTTTTGTCAACAAAAATTATAAAATGATTAACCGCCTCGAGAATGGCCGCCCTTAAGGCGCCAGGACCCGTGGAACCCTCCATAAATTCGGCGTCAACGCGGATTTGGCGCGTTATTGTGTTTTGGGTACAATTCCAGTAAGCTAATTGGGCTAAAGCGAACGTATCTCAAGGTGTGTAATGCTTACGGTCACAGGGCTTACCAAGTCTTTCGGCAGAGAAGTTATACTGGATGACGTAACGTTCACGGTAAATGCCGGGGACCGTACGGGCTTAACCGGCAGGAACGGTTCCGGTAAGACTACCCTCCTCAAGCTTATCGTGGGGGAGGACCAGGCCGATTCGGGCCTCATTTCCATGCCCAAAGGCTATACGGCGAGCTATCTTTCGCAGCACATCCACTTTACCGAGAGATCCGTGCTCAAGGAAGCCTGCGCCAACATGCACGCGTCCGACGATGGCCGGGACGAGAGCTACCGGGTAAAAGCGATCCTTTCGGGACTCGGTTTTTCATCCGCGCAGTTTGATTTCGATCCACGGATGCTCTCCGGCGGATACCAGGTAAGACTGAACCTCGCGAAGATACTGGTCTCCGAGCCAAATCTGCTGCTTCTTGACGAACCCACTAACTATCTCGATATCCTGTCCATCAGATGGCTGACCCAATTCCTTAAGACCTGGAAGAGCGAGATGATTCTCGTGACGCATGCCCGGGCATTTATGGATAGCGTTACCACTCACACCATGGGTATACACCGCAAAAAGGTGAGAAAGGTGGCGGGTGATACGGAAAAGTTCTATAGACAGATTATCCAGGAAGAAGAGATTTATGAAAAGACCAGAATCAACGATGAGAGGAGACACAGGGAAATAGAGCAGTTCATCAACCGGTTCAGGGCTCAAGCGACCCGTGCCCGGGCCGTCCAATCAAAAATCCGCATGCTCGAGAAACATGAAAAGAAGGCGAACCTCGTGGAAGAGAGAAGCCTCGATTTTGAATTCAAGGCAGCGCCATTCCCGGGCAAATGGCTCGTGGAGATCGACGATCTCTGCTTCTCTTTCACAGATGCCGCCCCACCCATCATTGATGGTTTGAAGATAGCGGTCAAGAAGAAAGACCGGATCGCGGTTGTCGGAAAGAACGGAAAAGGAAAAACAACGCTGCTTAAGCTCATTGCAGGCGAGCTCGTGCCCCAACGGGGCGCAATACGGCCGAACCAGAATCTCGTGCCGGCCCACTTTGGGCAGATGAACGTGGAACGTCTTGATCCCAACAAAACTGTGCTCGAAGAGATCTTAAGCGCCCACCAGGAGTATGCCCTGGCCAGCGCCAGGGCCATCTCAGGCGCTATGCTCTTTGAAGATGACAAGGCCATGAAAAAGATCTCGGTACTTTCCGGCGGTGAGCGCAGCAGGGTCATGCTCGGCAAGATTCTCGCCAGACCGGCGAACATGATTTTACTCGATGAACCTGACAATCACCTCGACGCAGAGTCAATAGACGCGCTCATAGAAGCCATCGACGAGTTTGACGGGGCCGTGATCATCGTGACGCACAGCGAGATGATTCTCAAGGCCGTCGCCACCAGACTGCTCGTATTCGACGCAGGCGGTCTCACCCTTTTCGAAGGTGGATACGCAGACTTTCTGGAACGGGTCGGCTGGGCAGATGAAAGAACCGCGCCCGCGGTAGACATCGAGATCGCATACGAAGAGCGTGAAAAGGTCCCAACTAAAAAGGATTTGAGGAAGCTACGGGCGCAGATCATAGCTGATAAGTCGAAAGTACTGACCCCGCTCAAAAAAAAGGTTACCCACCTCGAACAGGAGATAACCGATCTCGAAGCGGCAATCGACCGTGATAACAAGGCGCTCATCGCGGCCTCGCGAAACGGGCAGGGAAAAGACATCGAATCGCTGTCGCTCGCCATCTACACAGCGGGAATAAAGATCGAGAGACTCTTCGAAGAACTTGACGCGGCAACCGGCGAGTACGAGAAGAAATCCGCCGTTTTCGAAGGCCGCTTACAAGAGCTTGCCGGAGAATAACTGCCCTTTCAAGCGTTGGTAGCCCTGGTCATGTGTCGCCCACAGCGAGCATGGTCAAGCTCTTTTCGTTCATCTTATCCCGCATGCGCTCTCCACTTCATTATCAGGTCCCTGCGATACTATCGGCACCTTACAACCGCGCCGCCTACTTCCCCAACCAGGAGTCTTCGGGCGTCCACGTAATGGCCGGCGTTTCGTAAAAACCGTGATTATGTACATAGGGCTGGCTCACGCTGGCCATGGATTGGCAGAGAAGCAGTATCTGAAGACAATACTTGTCGCTCATGAGCTTCATCGCCTCCCGAATTGATTTTTGCTTGATTTTGAAATCGGAGGCACCGACCGCATCCTGGATAGCCTTAACATAATCCGCGGGCGCAAGTGTCTGGGTGAAGTATCGGTTTCCTCCGCTATACATCTGTGACATGGGAATCACTACGTCTACGTAGGGCGAGAACATGTCCTCGATGAGCCCTTCCCAGCTTCCTCCCTCCTGGGTGATCTTGTTGTATCGTTCCTGCTGGATCGGCTCGAGCGCCGCATCGATCCCGACCGCCGCCAGATATCCCTGGACGGCAGTGAAAACCAGATCGCTCTGCGGGTTCACGCGGTAGGTTATCTTTGTTTTGAATCCGTTCGGATAGCCCGCTTGAGCGAGCAGCTTCTTGGCCAGGGCCGGGTTATAAGGATACCCTCGGACCGCCGGGTTATAGGCCCAATGGCCTTTGTAGATCCACTGGGTGGCCGGCTCCGCCTCGCCGTGGTAGATTGTTTTGACGATCTTCTCCGTGTCGATGGCATGCTCTGCAGCCTGGCGTACCTTGAGGTCGGAGAAGGGTGACTTGGGGTTTGCCGAGTCGGGCATAAGGCTCATAGCCCCTGAACCCACTCTCGGGTTATTCACCGCGTACCCGTCCTTTTTCAAATCCGCTAAGTCTTTGGCGTCGGGCGAGAGAAGCACCTCCAGTTCGCCCTTCTTGAAGCTAAGCAGTCTGGTGATGGAGTCGTTTATCGCATAGTACTCTATCCTGTCCAGATAGGGCTTACCCTTCTGCCAGTAGCCGGGAAACTTCTTGTACACGGTAGAGGTCCCCTTTTCCCAACTCACGAACTCGAACGGACCCGTGCCCACAGGATGGCTCGCGCACCATTCTTCGCCGTTTTTCTTGTAGGCCGTAGGCGATATCATCATGCCGAGCCTCTGGGTGAAGCCGCTCGTCACGGTGCTATCCCATTCGGCGAGGTTGATGCGGATTGCAAACTCATCAACGATATCAATCGATTTGAATTTCTCCGTCCCCGGGGTCTTGACCGACGCATACAGATCCAAATTCCACTTCACCGCCTCGGCATTGAAATTCGTGCCGTCATGGAATTTCACCCCTTTTCTCAAGGTGAGAAGGATGGTTTTGCCCTTCGCATCTTCCTTGAAGCCGGTAGCGAGCCACGGGGTCGCCTTCCCTGTCTTGTCAAGACGAAAGAGCGTTTCCAATGCGGGAACGGCCTGCCTCTGACTGTAACTGTTCGGCATCTTCGGCGGGTAGCCGATCGATATGCCGTCAAACCGGTCAGCCACCCTCATGGTCCCGCCGTACCGGGGGAGCGGTGCTTTGGGTTTGGCCGTTTCTGCGGAAAAGACCAGCGGAACACAAACAGCGAATATCAGGGCACAACAGAGTAATCCGGCCGACACGTCAAAACTTTTGCGTCTCATGGTTCTCATGCTTTCCTCCTCCATTGATTATGTGTTCCCTTACTCTTTCCGTAACTTTAGCACAGGAAAACCGGATAGGCAACTGTCACAGTCGTACTCTCTGCGAGCCCCTGTTCTCAATTAGTGTCTCCATATCGGGTGATTAGTGAGAATGTTTTCTTCATGGTACCCCTTTTTAAAAAGGGGTACCATGAAGCCGGGAAGAGAAACGTGAGAATCTGTTCTTCCTACGTGGCTGATTTTTCAAAAGCGCTCTTTGGCGCATTGCAGATCGGACAGGTCCAATCATCGGGTAACTGATCGAATGGCACCTTTTCAACATCCTCCTCATAGCGGTAACCGCACACGGAACATACCCAGACCATACTTACCTCCCTCACGTATATTTTATAGTCTACTCCTAAGCGCCGTCGAAAGAGTGGTGCTCGACCTTTATGAACCATGTATCCGGGCTCGTGAGATACTCTTCGGCGTCTCTTAACGACATGTAGTGTTCGCGCTCGATCACGGAGAGCAGATTGAAGAATTCCTTTTCTTTGGGGTCCGTGGAGGCGTCCCTCAATTCCGCGTAAAACTTGGTCCCCCTGTTCTCAAACTCCACGGCCGTTTTGATGGCATCAAGGTCGCCAGAATCCGCCTTGGCCGCCTTGTCGAGGTCCTTGATCGTATTGAGAAGGATGTCTTTGATATTCGTGTTGTTCACGGTGAGCGGAACGGATTCGGGCCATTTTTCCTGCTTCTCCCATGTACGATGAAGCTCTTTGAGTCGATTGTAATGTTCCAGTTCGTCGAGGGCAATCCGCTCAAACATGGCCTTGCCCAGGCGATTGCTTGTTCTCTGTGCATTCTTTAGATAGAATTCACGTTCCCTTGTTTCGTTGTTCAGGGCCACTTCCAATGCATTGAGGCGGTCTTTATCATCCATAGGACATCTCCTTGTTGTGCGCGTCTATTCCATGAGTACGAGACCGTACATGTCCCGTTCTTCCCCGCGCTCACGCACAACTCTAATGGGCAGGTTATGCTCCCTCGCAGTTTTGAAAACATCGATGCCGCAGGCTTCCATGGAAGGTCGTGCACGCTCCGGGTGCTTGCAGCTCGCCGTGGTGTCACAGGTTCTACACCCCGCGCACGGACCGCTGCCTATGCCGAAAGCCTTGTAATAACCGTCAAGAAAAAGCATGGTCTCCAGGTCCACGACAACATCGCTCAATTTTTCCATATCTTTTTGATCCTTCTTCCAGTGGCGGTGAAGAAGTATGCCATGGCGGTACGAGTCGAGAGTAGAGCGCATCTGATCGGGGGTCGGGGAAAAAGGCGGACAGGTAAGGGTTTGTCCGTACCCGGCACAGCCGAACTGGCATTTTAGTCTCACCCATGGGGCGGTGAAGACGCGGCTCGTATCCACAAGGACTGCATGGTCTACGCCCCGGGTAAGGACTTGAGCGATGTAGGTCGAAGCCTTTTTCATTCGATTTTAACAATATAGGCCAGATTGCGGGATTGGTCAAGCCAGTAAACACGGATGATTTCTCGTGGTATTTGATTATCGGACGACGTTCTGTTTGATGCTTGACGGCTGCAGAAGGATACCGGCGTGACCGGGTCAACCCGACGTCTCGTCAGCAACACAACACGCCTGCTTCCTGCCGAGCTTTTGGTTTATAAGCGCTGAAGCACAGCCTACGCCTGCCCTGACTGTCAGTGCGCCGTGAGGACAATTGCGTTGGCAGGCACCGCACTCAATGCAGGCATCGCGCTCGCCGATTTCGATCTTTCCGTTAGAGCGTCGTAGCACCCGCCGAGGACAAACGGTAAGGCACACCCCACAACCGTTGCACGCCTCTGGCCTGTGGACAAGGGTGACTACGTCTTTGAGATACAGCATGGATTGCATGTCGTCCCCCTACCCTCCTGAAATGGCAATGATCCATAAGATGAGACCCGCTCCGATACCGCCAATCTCAAGAGGAAGGGCAAAGCGCATCTCCTTTTTCACACCGGACAGCGAGGTGAATGTGGACGCGCCGGTAAAATTCATTGCAAGATAGGCAGCCATGGCGGGAATTGAGATGAGAAGCGCGACCGTTTCGAGAAAACTTAGGCCGTGGACAAAGAAGATGACCGACAGAGCCGATAAAAGACCCATAACCAGTCCTTTCACGGAAAAAGCCCGGCCGGGGAGCCACGGAAGCAGAAGCGGGGTGAGTACAGCACCCGCAACGATGGAAGCCCCGATCGCGAGGGCAGGGGTCATAGACCAGGCATACGCCTTCGATATTACGAGGCCTGAAACAAGAAACGATATGACAAAGAGCCCCGCAGCAACAATAAGCCCGCCTCTCACGGCCGGCACGATTTCCATTGGGACAAGCGCCAGCCTTTCCATAAACTCGAACCTTTTTGTTCTCATCGGTTCTTCCGCCTTGAAACCCTGACTCACGAATTCAGGTATATCTTGAGCCCTTACAGGTCCGTATATAACCTGAAAACCGCAGCGTTTCTTGACCTCGTAACCAGCCACGCCCGGTCCCGCAAGCTGAGGAAGTATGAGCTTTCTGTGAGCTACCACATGGGCAAGGCGACTCGATTCGATACGATCCACTAGCTCGTCGGTCCCGAAGGTGCCTTTGCCTGCGGCACACCACACGTTAATACCAAGCGTGTCGAGCACAAGTATCCACCCGTCTACCGAAAAAAGGGCTCTTCGAACCAGATCGAACGTGAGCTTGTAGTTCGCCGTGACGAAGACGGGAGATTCGGCATCCGGAGCCCCTATTGCATAAAGACCCGGATCCACCCTGTATTTCATCCGCCCGATTCCCCATCGCACCTTGAAAGCGCCCATGAGGTCAGTACGGCTAAAGACATTCGATACCGTGGGCACAGGACCGGCGGGGGTTTCGATTGTACCTGTGACAAAAGGTTGATCAATACGAGGAGGCCTCATCGGGCCCCGCTTTTCTGAGGGGCCTCAGCAAGGTTGAGTTTCGCGGGCCACAGGCTTTATGATTGGCAGAGCTTCCATATGCTTCATAATAGAACATTCCGAGGTGCTTGTCAAGGCGTTCATATCAATATTTGTTTGATTGTTAATTACTGATATGGTTGACATATATGTAAATTTATATTATAAATATTAAATGACATTGATATAAGTGGAGGATAGCGTGAAAGAACTTCTCTCACTATTCAAGGCATTATCCGATGAAACAAGATTACGGATTGTGAAGCTCCTTGAGGAGGGTGAACTCTGTGTGTGCCACATCGTAGCCGCCGTTAATATGTCGCAGTCCAAAGTCTCCTTTCATTTGAAAGTTCTCAAGGATTCAGGGCTCGTAAGGGATAGACGGGAGGGGAAGTGGATGCATTACCGCCTCAACGAATCGGACCTGTTTAAGCGGCTCATCTTTCTTTCTATCGCTGAGCGGGTAAAGGATGAAGATATAGCAGACGATAGACAACGATTGGAAGCCTTCATCGCGTTGAGGTCAGCGGAATTCGCCGATATGGCCGCCGGGTGCTGCAGGAGCGCGTGAGCATGGATGATCCCGTCCGAAGACTTTCATTTCTTGATCGCTATTTGACGCTCTGGATTTTTCTCGCCATGTTTGTGGGTGTTCTCTGGGGGTATGTCTCTCCAGGCGTTGTCGGCTTCTGGAATCGGTTTCAAACGGGGACAACCAACATCCCTATCGCCATTGGTCTCATCCTCATGATGTATCCGCCACTCGCCAAGGTCAGATACGAAGAACTGGGTGAAGTATTCAAGAACTGGCGAGTTCTTCTGCTTTCCCTCGTGCAGAACTGGGTAGTCGGCCCGATTTTTATGTTTATCCTCGCTATTGCCTTTCTCAGAAATTATCCGCAGTACATGATCGGTCTCATTATGATCGGTCTTGCCCGGTGCATCGCCATGGTCATCGTCTGGAATGACCTCGCAAAAGGGGATGCCGAATACTGCGCAGGTCTTGTGGCCTTCAATTCCATCTTTCAAGTCCTCTTCTTCTCCGTATATGCCTACATATTCATCACGGTCTTACCCCCGATGCTCGGCCTCAAAGGAATGGTCGTTGATATTACCATCGGCCAGATTGCGAAAAGCGTTTTCATCTATCTCGGCATTCCCTTCATCGCCGGTGTCATAACCCGATTTGCTTTAATGAGTATCAAGGGCAAGGCCTGGTATCACGAGCGCTTCGTCCCAAAGATAAGCCCCATCACGCTTATTGCCCTCCTCTTCACCATACTCGTCATGTTCTCTCTCAAAGGTGAGTACATAATCAAAATACCTCTTGATGTGGTGAGGATAGCCATACCGCTTTTCATTTATTTCGTCGTCATGTTCCTGCTCTCTTTTTTTATGAGCGCCAAGGTGAAGGCCCACTACGGACAAGCTGCCACACTTTCCTTTACCGCCGCCTCGAACAACTTTGAACTTGCTATTGCCGTTGCAGTCGCTGTCTTCGGGATCAATTCCGGCGAGGCCTTTGCCGCTGTCATCGGCCCTCTTGTGGAAGTGCCCGTGCTTATTAATCTCGTGCACCTTGCCCTCTGGTTTAAGAAGAAGTACTTTCTATACGCGGTAGAAGCGCCAAGCGGGGTCTGTTACTATACATGCAAATGAGACGACAAGTCGTCAGATTAAATAACTGAAAGCGAGGCAAAGAATGGCACATTTCAAAGCAGGATGAGTGGACTGAGGGGATGATTATACACCGCCACCAGTTAGCTGGCGCGTACTGAAGTTCGTGGACGATTCGCAGGCTGGTATTTTCGGTTTGGATGAGACATTCGCCGAACTCTATTCTGAAGGAAGACAGGCGAACGCCGCCGCCGAAAAGATCGTCACAAGATTGGAAGCTTATAAGAACTATATACCCTCATCTGAAAAGGCTCGAAAAGAGTATACCTACGCTTTGCTCAAGGAATACCGGCAATATCTCAAGGATCAAAGGGAGAAAGACAAGTGATATTGCGGCCGATATCAGTATCCAATGGCTTATGCTCCGGGTTGAGAGGAAGCATCTTCCTGATACGGTATAGAAGCCGGCTGGAATCTTCTACGATGTTTGTAAAGATTAGTAGGAGGAAATGACATGGATAAGAAAAGGGTCTTATTTGTCTGCGTGCACAACAGCGCCCGGAGTCAGATGGCTGAGGCGTTTCTCAACTTTCTCGCTGGAGACAGGTTTGAAGCCGATAGTGCCGGGCTTGAACCCGGAACGCTCCATCCTCTTGCCGTTGAGGTCATGAGGGAGATCGGCATCGATATCTCGCACAAGAAGACTAAGAGCGTCTTTGACCTTTTCAAAAAGGGAGAACTCTTCTCCTACGTTATCACGGTCTGTGATGCCGCGTCCGCCGAGACGTGCCCGGTTTTCCCCGGCCTGTTGACCGCACAGCTCCACTGGAGCTTTGAAGACCCTTCCGCCTTTACCGGAACCCGCGAAGAGAGGCTCTCGAAAATGCGGACTGTCAGAGATGCGATAAAAGAAAGGATCGAGAGATGGGTCAGAGAAGTGACGACATGAAACCGCTCTTCACGAACGATGAGGCAATCAATGGTCATTTCAGAAGGGGGACAGACATGAAGGGGAAACTGCAGTTTACCATTTCCGGGGTTCTGACCATTCTGTGGGGTATCGCCCATCTTTTTCCAGCGAGTAGTATTGTCCGTGGTTTTGGTGACATCACGCTCAACAACAAACGGATTATCCTGATGGAATGGATAAACGAGGGCCTTACCCTCATTTTTATCGGATCGCTTATTATAACAATCACCTTCATCAAGAGCGCGGGGGCGGGGGCGAAGAAAGCGGTCTACATTCTGTGTTTGGTCATGCTTGTGACGATGGCTGTGGTCTCGCTACTCACCGGATTTAAGATAGATTTCATAGCATTCAGGCTGTGTCCCCTTATCTTTGTCTTGTCCGCCGTGCTATTACTCGTCGGCATGTTACGAGAAAAAGGGAGGCTATGGGGTCTTTATCCCTGATGGGTCATACGCAAGGAAGACCGTGATGTCACTGCTGTTGCCACAGAAAGATTCTCGGGGGGGTACAACTAAAGTTCGGTCAGTGCTTTACGCCTTCCGGGAAGAGAATGACCCGCCGGTATGGGCCGTTGTAGAACCAACTACCATAGCCCAAGTGTGGGTCCGTCCTTCCTGGCAGTCCTTCATCAATCTACGTTTGATCTTCTTTGTCCTTGACGGTAAATTTCTGCCGCACTTCGTCCGCCTTTCCGCAGGATTTACTTCCCTCGGGACATTTTCCCGTTACACATGGCGGACCTGACCGTTCGAATATCACCGGTGCAACACGTTGTACGAGCCGCAACATTGCATAGGCCAACGCACGAATTTCCCACTGCGCCCGGTTGCATAATCGTAAGCTGAAGAAGTAGAGAAGCTCGCGGGCGTTCATAGTCATCACGATCTTTGTCTCCGCGGCATTCGGCAGAATGAAGCGTGCATCTTCCCGGGCGTTCTCTATATCGTGACCAGCCTGGCACAGCGCATCCACCAGGTCTTGGTAGCTCTTCTGAATATGTCCCATGAGTTCTTCGAAGCGGATTTTCAATTGATCGTCGTCCTCGATTGAACGAGGAATGATATAATTGAATCGCTTTTCGTCTACGTAGCGTTGAGATTGCTGGCTGTATGACGCCAGACGATGCCGGACGAGTTGATGAGAACATGCCCGTGATATCCCTTCTATAGCAAACGTGAATGAAGCATGCTCGATGGGGCTTAGATGCCCGGCGGCGATAAGCCCTCTCAAAAATGCATTATTGTCCGTCTTCTCGACGGAAGAAAGAACATCTTCCACACCGAGGGGGCTATAGCAGAGTTTGGCCGCCGCACTGATCGCTTTTTCCGCTTCCGGGGTGTGGCCCGTGAGAAGTACTTTAAGTTCAGTTTTCACCGTAATCCTCTGCGAATAAGAGTATCAGACACCGATACCGCGCAGTCTTAAGTCCTCTGTCTTTTTGCTGGAACAGGCTTCACAGCGGTACTCCGGATTAGGAACCTCCGAGCGGTCGTATTCGGCTGCCCTCACTATCCGGTAACCGCGTGTTTCTCTTCCGCAGTCTGTACAAACCATTGCGTCTTTAACCTCCCACTGCACGGAAAGGTTCTTCGACGTAAAAATGAACATATCTACCCAGAAGAAGATGAGGCCGCCGATGAAGTTCGCAATGACCGTGCCAGTTAGTTTGCCCATTCCTGCAAGCACGATGAGGACGCCCGCAAGAATCGGGGTAGATAGCTGCCAGCGGATAAGGTATAGTCCGTAACGTTTCATATTTACTTTTTTCCTCAACGCGGACTCCTTCACAATATTGTGCTGCGCGTGCCGCGAGCCTCAGCCGTCTATAGAATCTCGTAGATATCAAAAGCCTTTTTGATCAGATCCACGGCAACTTTCGGATGGAGCCTTGTTTTATAGGCCTCCTTCAGCCTTTTTATGACCGCTTCAGTGGTGCCGATGCCGGACGGGCAATTCCTTGAAATCCATTCCAGTATGATAAAGGCATTGTTGACCGTCTCCCCCACGATATCACGCATAGCGTAATGAGGATGCCCCACGAGCCCAAGATAGATGTCCCCGGAGTTAAGCGCGATGACGAGCTCCTTCTGGAAGATCACCTTCTTGGCGTGGCGCGCTGCTTTAACAGCCCGGTCAGCATGGTGCGGACCGGAAAAGAAACTGAGGAAACCGTCTCCTACACATTTGACCGGCACGCCGTCGAACTTGAGCGCCGATTCTGTAAGGTGATAGAAAAGGACATTCACGTAATCGGCCGTTTCTTTGGATGTCATTGACGCCGCTCGCTCGGCAAAATGCGCAATACCCGAACAGAGAACCGTGGCCTCAAAAATACCGTTTGCGGCGTCTGTAATACCCAACAGATAATCGGTGCTCACGTCGAACAACCGTGCGATCTTTATCAAGGCATCAACATCAGGTTGATTGGAACCCCGTTCCCATTTTGAAACCGCTTGCGGGCTGACCTGTAGCGCGTTCGCCAGATTAATCTGTTTCAATCCGCGCTCTTCTCTCAACCTGCGTATCTTCTGACCAACGTTCATTGTATATATGTATAATGGAATTCTCCCTGAATCAAGGGACTCAAAGTTCAAATAAATCAACCGTGGGTTGATGGCAAGGAAGGTGGGATTCTCATAGCTATAATGCAGGTCAAATAACCAAATGGCAGAGAGGTAAGGACTTGAATTCTATAATCTCTAAGCCTGTATTGGGTTTGCGCGAAAAAATGAACCTACCATAAATATGGTCCTATACCAGCCCCTTAGGTCTCATTGACTGGCGGTTACCGCTCAGAAGAGTGATCTTGTCCATATCTCTTTGTGCACTGTCCACAATTAAGAACTTTTTGGCAAGTTCATGCACTTGGAGTATGCTAATAATGGAGGCAGGTATAAGCGATCAAACCCAGAAACAGAACAAAGACTCCGATACGCCGAAGCGCAAGTATTACACCGGCGGCGGGTTAGGCAACTTAGTTATGGACGGCCTGTTGAAAGCGACTCGGGAGATAGCGGAGAAGGCAAAGATGCCAGATTGGAAAGAGCAGACGAAGCAACCGGAAGAGACCTCGAAGAGGCCAAAGGACACGTCGCTCTTCGAAAAGGCTGTCTCCTCGCTGAGAAACGCCAAGGTAGACTGGCGCAAACCTCAGAAAAATCTCTAACCCTACCAGGCACATAGCGGACGGGGTACCCCGGAGGTTTACTTTCCTGCCATCATTATGGAGTACCTCCCTCGGGGAACCTGGCGCACGCCACGAAATGGCCTTCTGCGACGCGCATGAGCGGCGGATCTAATTCATCGCAGCCCTGAATGCGGTGTTCGCAGCGCGGACCAAATCGGCAGCCCATGGGCGGGTTCAGGGGATCCGGAATTTCCCCGTAGAGTGCGGGGCGTTCTTTACGTTGACCCGGTTTGGAGCGAGGAACCGCCTGAAGAAGCCCTTTTGTATACGGATGAGAGGGGTGATCAAACACTTGCTCGGTTTCTCCCGTCTCCATGATTTTTCCAAGGTACATCACAGCCACGTGTGTGGTTATCTGTCGAAGCATAGCGAGATCGTGGGCAATAACCAGATAGGTCAAATGACGTTGTTCCTGAATATCAGCGAGAAGGTTCAAGATCTGGGCCCTAATGGATACGTCGAGCGCCGACACAGGCTCATCAAGTATGACAAGCGCCGGGTCAAGAATAATGGCCCTCGCTATGGCCACCCGCTGTTTCTGCCCTCCGCTCAATTCGTGAGGATATTTTCGTAAGCTTTCCGGTCCAATGCCCACAAGCCGCAATATCTCCTGCGCTTTTAACAGGATTGCCCTGCGGGGTATCTCCTTTTGCTGTATATCTAAAGGCTCGCTCACGATGTCGATGATCCGCATGTTAGGGTCTAAAGAGCTTGAGGCGTCTTGAAAAACGGGCTGTACGCGGGTGCGGTACCAAATGATCTCCTGCCGGTTGAAGGCAGTGATATCTTTGCTCTCAAAGAGAATCTTGCCGGCTGTTGGCTTTTCAGCAAGAAGTATAAGTTTGTTGATTGTGGTCTTTCCACTGCCTGATTCTCCAGCTATGCCAAAACATGTTCCCTTGGCTACGGAAAAACTTACCCCGTCAACGGCTTTCAATGTACTATACCCTCTGCGCAAGAATCCATTGGCAGGTATGAAAAAGTGTTTGGTCAAACCCTGAATGTCAAGAAGCGGTTCCATCACTAATCCGATCTATTCGCCCATAGCCAGCAGGCTGCTACGCCACCTGCTTCTGTGGGCATTGAGGGAGGGTATTCTTTTCGACAAATTTCCATGACCTCACTGCACCGCGGCGAGAAGCTGCATCCCGACGGAGGATTGAGCAAGCTGGGCGGCTCACCCTGTATCTGATAGAGCCTTTTCTTCTTCGTCTCCAATTCGGGCAGAGCCATCATGAGAGCCCTGGTGTACGGATGGGCCGGATCATCAAAAACTTTTTCCACACTTCCCGTTTCCACGATCCTGCCTGCGTACATGACCGCTACCCGGTCGCAGGTCTCTGCTACAAGTCCCAGGTCATGGGTAACAAGCAACAAAGCCAACCCATATTGCCGCTGCAATTCTTTGAGGAGCCTCAGGAACTGGTCCTGTATGGTCACATCGAGGGCTGTCGTAGGTTCATCTGCGATAATGAGTTTTGGTTGGCGAGCGAGCGAAATCGCTGCGAGCACTCTCTGCCTCATACCTCCACTGAACTGAAATGGATACTGGCTCAGCCTTAGCTTTGCCGAAGGGATCATGACCCGTTCGAGCATAGCTATTACTTTCTGCCGGATGAAACCTTTGTTCTGTCTTCTGTTATCAAGCCGTATCGCTTCTCCCACCTGTCTTTCGATTGTATGCACAGGGTTGAGCGATACGAGAGGGTCCTGCAATATCATGCCGATTTGCTTGCCGCGCCACCGCTTCATCTCCCTTTCTTTTTTTTGAACCAAGTCATCCCCTTCAAAAAGGATCTTTCCTCCGACGATATGGGACCCCGCGGGAGGCAAGAGTCTCACGATTGAGTGGCACGTTACGCTTTTACCGCAGCCTGATTCACCAACCATACCGAGGGCCTCACCAGCATCAAGATGGAAGCTCACGCCATCCACTGCCTTAACCACACCGACGCGTGTGTAAAAGTAGGTCCTTAAATCCTGAACCGTTAACAGGTGCTGTTTCTCTGCCATCGCTGGCGCTCCTCTAGTGCGCTCATAGTTGTTTTAATTTCGGGTCCAGCCGGTCCCTGATCCAATCGCCCATCATGTTTGCACCTAAAACGGTTATCACTATGGCAAAACCTGCAAATGCTGGCAACCACCATGCGGTTGAGAGATACATCCTGCCTTCGGCCATCATCAGGCCCCAGGCGGTCTTGGGCGGCTGTATTCCAAGGCCCAGAAAGGTGATCGATGCCTCTATGATGATGGCGCGTCCGAGCTGCAATGTAGCGACGACGGTGCTCGTACTCACGAGGTTGGGCATAATGTGTCTGACAAACATCCTGCCCGTTCCGCATCCCGCCATACGGGCCAATAATACAAACTCGCGTTCTTTGATGCTCAAGGTTTCTCCTCTGATTATCCGCGCATACTGGGTCCAGAACACAAGCGCCACGCAGATCGTTATGGTTATTAACCCTCCGCCCAGCGCCGCGCTGATAAGGATAGTAAGGAGAATAGCCGGTATGGACATCTGTATATCGACAATCCTCATAATCACTTCATCTATCCATCCGCCGAAATACCCGGCAACCATACCCAAGAAGATGCCCAGAACGCCTGCCAGAAGCACACCCGTGACAGCCACAACGAGAGAGGCTCTGGCCCCCTCCACGATCTTACTGTAAACATCCCGTCCCAGGTGGTCGGTACCGAGAAAGTAACTGGCCTGTCCGCCGAACAAGTATGGTGGCTGCATAGAGTGAGCGGGATTCATGGCCACCGGATCGTGGCTATAGAACAACGGACCTAACGTTCCGAATAGGAGAATCGGCATAAGGAGAAGCGCCGGCAGCAGTGGCAGTCTTTTGATCGTCGGCCATACCCCACGATACGAAGGCGTTTCGCTCATATCCTTCCCTTACCTACGTCGATGAAATCTCTGAACATCATGACATCGCCTATTCATAACGTATCCGCGGATCTATGATGCCGTAGGTCATATCCGTCGCAAGGTTCAGCAGTATAAAAAACGTTGACGTAACAAAGACACCTGTCTGAACAATCGAATAATCGCGGCTGTAAATGCCGTCCAATATAAGCTGACCAAGTCCCGGCCACCCGAATATGCTTTCCACGATGACCGCGCCGCCCAAAAGCCGGCCGAGTTGGATTCCACCCATAGCAATAACAGGGATCAGGGCATTACGAAGGGCGTGTCTCCAGACCACCACCCATTCGGGATTTCCTTTGAGGCGTGCGGTCTTTATATACTCACTCCCCATGACTTGGAGCATGGATGAACGGGTAAGCCGCATGATCGATGCCGCCGAAAACCATCCGAGAGTCAGGCTTGGCAAAATAAGATGCGTAAGCCCTCCTCTGCCGCTCGTAGGCAGCCAGCCGAGCTTTACCGAGAATATGAGCATGGCCATGATGCCGATCCAGAATTCGGGCATGGCCTGCCCGAGCATAGCAAAAGTCTTCCCCGAAAAATCCAGCCATGAACCCTTTCGTGTCACGGAAATCACGCCTATGGTTATGCCCAAGCCAACCGAAACCAAAAAGGCGAGCAGGGCCAACTGTATAGTTGCAGGCAAACGGTTGAGCACGAGTTCCAAGGCAGGGCGATGATACCGCGTGGAACGACCGAAATCGCCCTTCACGGAATTTTTCATAAAAATTAGATACTGTATCGGGATGGGTTTGTCGAGGCCGAGTTCCACTTTGACCCTTTGAATCTCTTCCTGCGACGCGTCCGCTGATACAAGGAGCAGAACAGGGTCACCGGAAAGCCGAACTGCCACGAATATAATGATGCTCACACCGATGAGCGTCAGAAGGCCAAGCATCAATCGTTTTAATATATATCTTCTCATGCTTCCCTATATGCCGCAGAATGGTATAGTCTACACTTGTTCATAAGCTTCCCTTCGAGGCTTAACCCATAAACGAGCATCTATGATCCGCCATGGTCTTTCGCGATGAACCTTGTATAAGGCAGGCCGCGCTCTATGGCTGGTTACCCGCCATAGATCTAATTCTTAATCCTCACGTCCTTAATGAGCATCAAGGGCTCCCGGTTTTTCTTTGTCAACGTAAACTCTACATTGGGTTTCATCGCGTAAACGTCGGTGGCTGTGTAAATCTGAATAGTTGCCACATCGTCATGTATCATCTTGATGGCGGCTTTGATCAGTTCACCCCGTTTCTTGTTATCTATCGTCGTCTCGATTGTCTCAATCAGTGCGTCCAACTTAGGGTTGAAATAAACCGCCATTCGCTGTTTGGAATAGTAGCCGGTTGATAAAGCCTCTGTGGGTTCGGGTAAGTGGGCCATGGGAACCGTGGCAAGGCCCACGTAGACCGCCTTGGGATCGTCATGCCATGCCCTGACTTTATCCAGCATCTGCGGGGCGTCTATCCCCTGAACCTTACAGGTAATACCCGCGGCGTTGAGATAGAGCGCGACGGCTTCAGCGGTCTCTTTTTGGCCAGCCACTCTTCCTGAAAAATAGTAGAGCGGCATTTCAAAGCCCTTGGAATACCCAGCCTGAGAGAGCAACTCCTTTGCCTTTTTCGGATCGTAAGGGTACGGTTTGAGCGTGGGATCATAACCGAGCTCACCGGGGGCGAGCCTTGCGTAACGCCCTGGAATCCCCTGAAACAGATTCTTCACGATACTGTCTCCATCAATAGCATAGGCGATGGCAAGACGAACCCGCTTGTCGTACCACGGGACGTCAGGGTTGTTGTTATGGAATTGGATGGAAGTGGGCGGGTGGGTCGGCAGCCGCGCGGTGCGGAAGCCGGCAGATTCGACGTCCTTCACCATTGCATACGGCGTGGACATAATAATGTCTGCCTCTCCGGACTTTAGCGTAGCCACCCGTGTTGAGTCCTCTTTGATAAATCTGAAACGCGCTTGTCTGACCTGAGGTTTGGTCCCCCAGTAGCTGTCGTTTGCCGTAATATCTATGTATTCTCCCAACTTCCACTCAACGAATTTGTACGGGCCTGTTCCGACTGGTTTGGAGACGAATTCGTTTTCACCCACCCTGTCATAATAAGTTTTGGAAACGATGGCGAGAGAACGCGTAGGTATGAAGAGGACATCAGGTATCTTGAAGATGAACCTGCATTTGTAGTCATCGACAATTTCGAATCTGTCCAGATTTCTCATTGCGCGCTGGTGTGTGGGATTTGTCTTGAGAGCCCTGTTGTGGCTGAATTCTACGTCTCTGGTGGTAAGCGGATCCCCACTGTGAAACTTGATCCCTTTTCGCAGAACGAACTCCACTACCTTTCCGTCACGCGACACGGTCCACGAAGCAATACCGGGCACAAATCTCCCATCGGGCGTCAAATCTACAAGCCTTTCGAAGATATTGTTGCTGATGGGCGCGGAGGTGACGCTGAACCTAGTTGTCGTTGGATCGAGCGTATCGGGCTCGGCCGCGACCGCTATGGTTATTTTTTGCTGGGACTTTGCCGCAGGCGCTCCGGCCGTCGTTCCAACGGTTATGAGGCTCAGGAACAATAAGACCAGGGCCGAACAAATGAACGCGGTTAACCTCTTGTTTTTCATCATGCACCTCCGTGTGTTGAATTTAGACAAGGGCTGTAGCTGCCCCGAAACCACAGGGCCGTTTTGCTCCTTACGTTATGTCCTTCGGGTCTTGTCATATCGAGTTGGCAATTCTCCATCCATCGGCAATGGCATCTGCTATCAGCCGGGGATCGCTGCAGTCCCCAACCGCGTACACTTCCTGGACTTTTCCGTGAAGACTTTTCAGCAATTCCGCGTTGGGCTTCATGGGTGGGACGGGTATGATACTATCCGCTTCGATGGTCTGTCTGTACCCCTCTTTCCTGAGCACCTTCAGCCCCCCGTCGGTAATCTCTTCGGGTTGTACCCCCGGCAACATGACTACGCCTTTTTTTCGGAACCACCAGAAGAGCTGCAGCTTCAAATGATGTATCATGCCTT
This sequence comes from Syntrophorhabdaceae bacterium, assembly GCA_035541755.1. NCBI lineage: Bacteria > Pseudomonadati > Thermodesulfobacteriota > Syntrophorhabdia > Syntrophorhabdales > Syntrophorhabdaceae > Syntrophorhabdaceae bacterium. The sequence goes on along the minus strand of DATKMQ010000110.1, from coordinate 3,999 downwards.
CTCCCAAACTGTCCGCCGTATCGACGATGACGACCTTCCTGCCCCGCTTGACCAGGAACTCGGCAAGCTCGCATCCTGCAATACCGCCGCCTATTATAACAACCCGTTTACCGACAGGCATCCAGAGCCTTGTAAGTCGCCGTAAGTTTCTGGGTCCGACCAGCCGCAGGAAGAATTTCAGCGTGCGATGGAGTTCGGCGGTTCTTATCACGTTTGAGCCTTCGATACCGGGTATTTCGGGATCGACAGGGATGCCCCCCGCGGCCAATATGACCACATCGGGCCGCATTCTTTCAATCAATGCGGGATTTGCTTCCGTTGAGACCCTTACGGTTACACCTAATTTGTTGATCTGGTTCTTCAGGTGCCGCACTATCGCCGGCAGGTCCTCAATTTCGAGCCCCTTGACCATCGCTGCCAATGGGATTAGCCCACCAAGCCGGGAGGATTTTTCTAGGAGGGTGACCGCATGTCCCCTCAAGGCAGCCACTCTCGCTGCTTCCATGCCGGCAGGGCCGCCGCCGATCACTATTACCTTTTTCTTTGTTCCAGCCTTTTCAATTCCATAGGTCTTTGTCGTCCCTATGGCAGCGTTTATCCTGCACCGTCGAGGCGCGTTTTCTGCTTTGCAACAGGTACAAGAGGTACAAGGCACGATGTCGTCAGCCTTTCCAGTCGCAAGCTTGTTTGGAAACTCGGGGTCCGCAAAAAGACGTCTCGTTACCGCGATAAAGTCAGCCTTGCCCTCACGGAGTATCTTTTCCCCCAGCACAGGATCAAGCCTGCCTACAGTTACGACCGGGATAGAAACTACCCCTTTTACCGCGTGAGACATGGACGCATTCGCTCCTGCGCCGCGGCGGCTCATATCCAGTTCCTTGGGAAATGAGCTTAGCGGGACAGGGGGTTCGGGATAAAAAAGATGGTCTGTGAGAAAAGAGGCGTCGTGCCTTCCAATCCATTGAGACCGGACCTGGATCGCGTCGGCACCCGCTTTTTCGATAAAGCGGGCTACTTCTAAACCCTCGTGGAGTGTGAGGCACTCGCTTTGGTCTACATCAACGAGCTTACCTGTTTCAATACCGTTGATAAGGACCGTGACGGGAAAATCCCTTCCCAAACGTTGCTTGATGTGGCTGATGATCTGGACAAGAAATCGTGTCCTGTTTTCCATATTTTGTGATCCGTACTCATCATCACGCTTGTTCCAGAAGGGCGACAGAAACGTATGTATCAGGTGGCTGCAGGACGCATTAACCTCCACCCCGTCGAATCCAGCCTTACTCGCTCCTTCCGCATTCGTCACGAATTTCTGGACAATCTCTTGAATCTCGGTGGCAGTCAATTCACGGGGCATTGTATTGTGATTATCCATTTCCGAATAGACGCAGACAGAGGAAGGGGCCCTGGGTGCGTCGGCCGTTGGGGTGAGTTTCCAGTTTGCCATATCAGCCAGTTGCACAAAGACGGGGCAACCATGCTTATGGATCAGATGAGTCACCTCAGACATGGCCTGAACGTGAGATTCCCTGTCGAGTCGGAAACTCTTACCGCCCTTCTCGATGGACGGGCTCTCCATGATGATAAGACCTACACCGCCTCTGGCGTAAGCTTCATAGAGAAATTTGGCTTTTTCAGATACCGGGTTATCACCTTGAATCCAATATTGAAGGCCGGCAGCAGACTTTATGATCCGATTTCTGGTCCTCACCGAACCGATGCGAGCAGGTTCCAGAAGTTTTTCAAATCGCCGATTGTTTATCAATGCTATTTGCCTCTCAAGCAGAACGTGTTTCGAGGTGCCGCAGTAATTACACCGTCCATTCTACACTCCCGAGCTGTCCGGCGCAAGGGACTTCAATTCGCAAACCGTTCGTGAAAGATTCTGCGGTCCATCCTCTGTGACTGCAAATGTGTCTGCCAGAAGCAACCCCTCCTCGCGGTCCTACATCATGATCTGGGGGTGGTGTAAGGACCATGCCATCCTTTATTTGCGTGTAATCGCCTTCAAGGCGCCCTATGCCATCTCCGAGGTCCATTCCCATTCGATAACCGCACCAGAGCCCGGTCACGAATCCTTGGTTCCGTGTTTCCTCGGAAATGCGCCAACCACATCTGCAACCTGATTGCCGGGTCTGAGCTTTGACAGGCCTACACAAAGCGCCCTCTCCCGCCTCGAATATACGTACGTATCGACTACTGAGCCTGCCGAGACACAAAGGCCGCACAATCTGGGACTCGTATCGTTTGCGCACTTGTCTGGAACGAGCTCTGGTCATCTTTCCTTGTTAATACCATTACACCAGCACCATGTTTGAAGTCAACGTATATGTTGAATTGTATTTTAGCGCTGCCACGGTACCTCTGACCGCCGCCGTATCCGGCGCGACTCTCTTTGCTTCTATATTGCTTTTCGTACGACAGAACGATAAGATAATAGAAAAGCCCTTCCGGGACTGCCATTAGTCATCCACAATCCCTTTGTAGTCTACGACCCTTGCACTTTACCTTTTTTTGGGGGTTGCTCCGTTACCCACCGTTCCTTGCGCCTCAATCACTCAAGGACCGAGTATCCAACGTGATCCTCAAATACTCCATAGGTTTTATATACAAGCTATCAGGCGGCAGCCCTATTCTTTTTCCCGTGCTCTTGCTTTTTGTTCCGATGATTGCCGTTATGATCATCGGCGGTGGCTTGCTCCTGATTCGTGCCTTGTTCAAGAAATGACCGTCCTTCAGTCAAAGAAATTAGAAGTAAAACAGAGGTAACTTTTTGCGGGTACGAATTGAATGATTTCGAACAGATCCTCGGTGCGCAAGGGTGTAAAGCCCGGCGAAGGAAGTTTATTGACGCCCTCGGCAACGAAGAAGTGACGGAGATGCTGAAGCCACACAGAGGGAAACGGGAGCTAATGTCCCTTTGGATTAACTATCCCCGATATGCCGGGATCGTTTCTTATAGAGTTGGATATCCGCCTCACCTGGCCATCATCCGTAATTCTCCTTTCCCCCAGAATTCGTTCTATTTCTCCAATGAGCCTATCTATTTTTGAAGGAGGAGTTGTCTTCTTCACAAATTTTTGGATTTCCTTCTCAGAAAGTTGGTCGGCGTCTTCTTTTTTAGACAGTTGATCTAAAATCTAATGAAATTATTGAACACATATGGCGGACCCGAATGCAACCTATTCGAACCGCATCCGAGATCTCTGCTGACATCCTTATTTACGTGAATCAGCAGCGGATATTATACAAGACATTAGCCGACAAAGCAAACCAATTGCACGCTTTGGGCCTGTCGTATCAGGCAATATCCAAAGCCCTAAACATCAGCCGGCAAACAGCGAGAAGAGCCTGCCTGTTTAATCCTTGAACCGCCATCATCTGCCAAAGAGAGAGCCATCTCACCGTTGACAACCCGGCCTGTAACGCTTTGTGCTAGAATATTGATGTACAAAGCGCCAAGTTCGGGTTGCAGGTCAAGCGTATGTTGTGCTTGTTTCGATCCGTAATTCTCGTCCCTTCATAAAAACGAAATCATTTAGTTGTAGGTGTTAGCATCGCGTCTTGTATAGTTTTTGTACAGTAGACATAGCGTAATCCCCCATAAGCTCACGGAAGACATTACTGTAAAAATGTTTATAGATCAAGAATGGGTAAGGAACGGGCGGTGATCGGGAAAAGATCGTGAGGATATTGCAGACGACTACGAATCCAAAGGTTGCAAGTTCAATTCTTGCTGGGCGCATTAATAATATCAATAAGTTACACATTGCACCATAGTCTCTTTTATACTCATAGGTAACATATAGGTAACTTTTGAGGTTCATCCGGCTGTTATGTACTTTCTATACATAAGGGATTACTCTCTCTTTCACCTACGAGTCAAGCATTGGGCATATTATGAAGAACTGCGGATTACCGAAAGAAATGGTTGCTCCTGATGGCATCTCAGCCTTGGTAACCTGCCGCCTTCGCCGGTTTCCGGCTCACGTTTCCCGT